>JALOPO010000536.1 GCA_025453855.1 Gemmatimonadaceae bacterium | reverse complement strand
CGCGGTCGTGTTGGCATCGGCGAGGGACACGTTGTCCCCGCTGTTGCGTCCGCCCATGGAGTCGCTGCGCATCCCCAGACTGTCGGTCATGGTGGCGGCAGCGCCGCTGGCCGCGGCGCCGAGCGAGTCGGCACCCGCCGCGGCCGAGTCGCCGGCGTTGCGACCGCCGCAGGCGGCAAGGGTGAGGAGCGTGCACGAGGCGACGAGCGTGCGAGTCGTGATGGTGTGCATGAACGGTCCGGGCTGGAGTGCGACGTGCGGGGCGCCGACCGAAGCCGCATGACCTGAGCGTCGGCACCCGTGAACGCCTGCACACAGCGCAGGTCCGGTGCCGCCCGGTGCGTGCACTCGCGTCGCTAAAGCGGCACGATCGGCCGCTCGCCATCGGCGAGCGCGAGCACCTCGTCACGCGACAGGCCGCGCTCGCGCAACGTGCGGATCGACAGCGCGCCATGCCGCTTGGCGAGACGCCGCCCGCTCGCGTCGCGCACCAGCGGCAGGTGACACCACGCTGGTGGCGCCTGCCCCAGCGCGCGATGCAGCAGGAGCTGGCGCGCCGTCGAACGCAGCAGGTCCTCGCCGCGCACCACCTCGGTGATCCGCTGTGCCGCGTCGTCCACCACCACCGCCAGCTCGTACGCCGGCACGTCGTCGGCGCGCCAGATCACGAAGTCGCCGAAGTCGGTGCCCGCGGTGAACCGCTGCTCGCCGCGCATGGCGTCGGTGAAGGTGATCGTCTCGCCATCCGGCACCCGAAAGCGCCAGGTGACGCCGGCCGGCGACGGGGCGTCGCGGCCCGCGCCATCCACGGCGCGCCACGCAACGGGAAAGAGCGGCTCGGCGCCTTCCTCGTCGTCGTGCGGCGCGTGGGCGGCGTCGCGCAGCTCGCGTCGGCGTCGCGACACCGTGCTCGGGTACACGAGCCCCGCGTCGCGCAGCCGCTCCCACGCGGTCACGTAGTGCGCCCGCCGCCGCGACTGCCACGTGGGCTCACCGATCCAGCGCACGCCCAGCCACGCGAGGTCGTCGAGTGCGCGCGCCGCGTACTCGGCACGACAGCGCAGCGGATCGAGGTCCTCGATGCGCAACACCACGGCGCCGCCCGCGTCACGTGCACGTCGCCACGCCGGCGATCCGGCCGAGGTAGCTCATCACGGGAATATGGCGGCGGCGTACCGGTGTGCCGAGCGCCCGGCGCGCGGGAACGCGTCGTGCACGGCGCGGGCGCACCGTGCGTCGGCGGCGTGCCGGCGCGACCCTCACGCACACCGATGCGGAGCTTCCGATGCAGGTGAACTCGCTCGACGATCTCTATCGCCACAAGCTGATGCTCATCCACGACGCGGAGCAGCAGGCGCTCGAGGCCTATCCGCGACTCGTGGAGCAGGTGGAGAACGAGGAGCTGCGGCAGGCCATGCAGCAGCACATGGACCAGACCCAGCAGCAGGTGCAGCTCCTGCAGCCGCTCGTCGAGGGCGGGATGCCGGAGATGGACGACGAGTCGCATCGTTGCGCCTCGATGACCGCGCTCATCCAGGAGACGGAGCAGATGCTCGGCATGATCGGCGATGCCGACACGCGCGACGCCTTCCTGATCGGCGCGGCGCAGGCGATCGAGCACCACGAGATCGCCGCCTACGGAACCGTGCGCGCGTGGGCCGAGCAGCTCGGGCGCGAGGAGGATCTCGAGGTCATCGAGCAGATCCTCGAGCAGGAGAAGGAGACCGACGAGCTCCTCACGCAGCTCGCCGAGTCGAGCGTGAACGAGGAGGCGGCCGAGGACAGCGATCGCGAGGTCCCCATGGAGCTCGGCAGCGAGATGGGATCGCAGCGCGGGCGTGGTGCCGCGGGCGGCCGCCAGTCGACGGACGACGCGGACGAGATGCGCGCCTGAGCACGGCGACGGTACGGCAACGCATCGTGCCCGGCTGCGGGCACGATGCGCCGCGCAGGCGCGCAGGTGGGACACGATGACGACGGGCGGGATCGGCGTGCCATGCCGCTCCCGCCCGTCGTCGCGTCCTCGCTGTCGCACCACGGTCACGATCGTGCGGCGCCCGCCGCCGGGCGCGGCGTTCCGCCGACGCGCGTGTAGCGGATTCGCCATCGGGTGCGGGGATGGTCCGCTTCGCGCAGCGTGCCCGGTGACCCACATCTCTCGAGGACACCCTCACGTGATCACGCGATACGATCGGATCGCCGTCGACCTCCCGCGCCCCGCGCACCCGTCCGCCAACTCGGCTGCCGCCGTGCAGGAGCTCCTCGGCGGCAAGTACGGCGAGATGTCGACGCTCATGAACTACACGTTCCAGAGCTTCAACTTCCGCGGCCGCACCAAGCTGCGTCCGTACTACGACCTCGTCGCGAACATCGCGGCCGAGGAGTTCGGCCACATCGAGGCGGTCAGCTACGCCATCAACCTCCTCCTCACCGGCACCACGCCGCGCGACGGCGATCCCGAGAATGCCGCGCTCTCCGGGCAGAAGGACGCACGCAACGTCCATCACTTCGTGGCCAGCGGGCAGGCGGCGCTCCCCATGGACTCCATGGGGCACTTCTGGAGCGGCGCCAACGTCTTCTCCAGCGGCAACCTGCGCCTCGACCTGCTGCACAACTTCTTCCTCGAGTGCGGCGCCCGCGCCAACAAGATCCGCGTCTACGAGATGGTCGAGGACGAGACGGCGCGGGCGATGGTCGGCTACCTGCTCGTGCGCGGTGGCGTGCACGTGGTCGCCTACGCCAAGGCGCTCGAGGAGCTGACCGGCGTCGCCGTCGGCAAGCTCCTCCCGATGCCGGAGCTGAGCAACAAGCGCTTCCCGCACGCGCGCAAGCTCGAGGCGGAAGGGCTGCACGCGGCTCGGCGAGATCTGGAAGGGGCCGCACCCCGAGGACGGGCTCCCGCTCACCGTCGTCGACGGCCCGCCCGAGGGCTTCGAGACGCCCGACCTGGAGGAGGAGCCGCAACTCACCGCGCCGCTCGGCCCGGACATCGACGCCGAGATGTTCAAGGACGCCGCGATGAAGCTGTTCGGCGCCGACGCCATGCGCGGGAACGGCTCGGAGTGAAGGGGGGAATGATCGGAGGAGCCGGCGCGTGCACGCGCGCCGGTCGTCCGTGAGACGGGCGCGTCACCCTGCCGATCGGGTGACGCGCCCGTTGTGCATGCCGCCGTCGGCGTCGTCCGCCTGCGCGACGCGCGGCCGCCCACGGACGTCGCCTTGTCGCACGCGTCACACCGGACACAGCTTTGTGCGCGCGGGGCCGGCGCGCGCGATCGTTCGGCGCGCGTCGTCCCGCTCACCCCAGTGGAGTCCGCATCGCATGGCGCG
>JALOPO010000075.1 GCA_025453855.1 Gemmatimonadaceae bacterium | reverse complement strand
GTGGTGTCGCGCGCGAGGTCGGCGCTCCACGCACGACTGGGCGTCGCGAAGCCGCCCACGCCGCCGTCGACGAGGCGGCGCCGGTCGATCGCCAGCGCCACCGCGCGCCGCACGCGCACGTCGTCGAACGGCGGGCGCGAGGCGGTGAAGACGAGCCAGTTGGTGAAGAGCGTGGGATAAGTGACGAGACGCAGCGTGGGATCGCGCGCGACCAGCGCGGCGGTCGCGGGGTTCACGCCGGCCAGGTCGAGCGCCCCGCTCACGAGCCCGGCCACCTTGGTGGTCGCCTCGTCGACGACCGCGATCACCACCACCGGCGACGCGGCCGGCCCGCCGAGCCGCGCGGGATACCGCGGCATGCGCTCGAGGATCCAGCGTCGCCCCGCCTCGCGCCGCACCACGCGATACGGCCCGCTTCCCACCGGCGCGTCGGTGAACGGGTGCGCGCGCAGCGAAGCCGGCGGCACCGCGCCGAGCACGTGGCGTGGCAGGAGCGGGAGCTCGGTGAGCACCAGCGGCACCGCGCCGGGCGCGCGCTCGAAGGTCAGCGCCAGCGTCGCATCGTCGATGGCCGCGGCGCTCGTGATCGACGCCAGCTCGCCGCGGCGCGACCATCCCGTGGCGGCGTCGCGCGCGAGCGCCAGCGTGAAGGCGGCATCGTGGGCGGTGAGCCGGGCGCCATCGTGCCAGCGGAGCGTCGTGTCGATGGTGAGGACGAGCGTGCGCCCCGCCTCGCGCCACGTCCACCGCTCGGCCGCATGCGGTGCGACCTGGAGCGACGAGTCGAGCGCGACCAGCGGCGTGAAGACGAGGTGCCGCTGCACCTGCCGCGAGAGCGGGTGCACGGTGGTGAGCGGCTGCATCCCTTCCAGGTCGGTGCCGCTCGCGATCACGAGCGTCCCCGGGTCGCGCGGCGAGCCGGCGCAGGCCACGAGTGCGCAGGCCGCGAGCAGGCGCGCGGTTCGCCTGCCGAGCATGGCGCCCCCGCGCACGCCGGGCGCGCGCCCCGCGACGTGCCGCTTGGCGCGCGCCGTGCACCGCGCGATCATGCGGACGTGACGCACCTGGCTCGACGCATCGGTGCCGCGCTGCTGCTCGTCTGGCTCGTGTGCACGCTCACCTTCGGGTTGCTCCACCTGGCGCCGGGTGACGCCGCGCTCCTGCTCCTGCCGCCGGAGGGCGACGCGGCCACGCTCGCGCGCCTTCGCGCCTCGCTCGGCCTCGATGCCCCGGTCGGTGTGCAGTATCTCCGGTGGATGGGGTCGGTCGCCACCGGCGACCTCGGCACGAGCCTCGCCAGTGGCCGCCCGGTGCGCACGCTGCTCGCCGAGGCGCTCCCGATCTCGATCGGGCTCGGGGTGGCATCGCTGGCGCTGACGGTGATCGTGGGCGTGCTCGTGGGGAGCGTGCAGGCGCGTCGCGCCGGCGCCCCGGCCGACACCGCGATCACGCTCGCGACCACGACCGTCTACGCCGCGCCCACCTTCTGGCTCGCGCTGGCGGCGGTGGCGGCGGCCACGAGCGGCGTCGCCGCCCTCGGCCTCCCGCCCGCGCTGCGATTGCCCGCATTCGGGGTGCGCGATCCGGGCGTGCTGAGCGCGAGCGGCGCGACGGTCGACGTGCTCCGCCACGCGATCCTTCCCGTGTGCGTGCTCGCGGCCACCGGCGCGGCCGCGGTGGCGCGGTATGCACGGGCGGCGCTGGTGGAGGCGTCGCGCGCCGATGCGCGCCGGACCGCGCTCGCGAAGGGGGTCAGCGCGGGCGAGGCATGGCGCCGGCACGTGTCGCGGCTGGCCTGGCCATCGATCGTCACGCTGGTCGCTCTCTCGCTGCCGGGCGTGGTCGGTGGCTCGGTGTTCGTGGAAGGGGTCTTCGCCTGGCCGGGGATGGGGAAGCTCCTCCTCACCGCCGTCGCGCAGCGCGACACGCCGGTGATCCTCGGCGCGACGCTCGCCTACGCGACGGCGGTGATCGCGGCCAACCTGACCGCCGATCTCGTGCTCCCGTGGCTCGATCCGCGGCGACGCGCGTGACCGCACCGTCGATCGCGATTCGGCAGGCGCGCCGATCGAGGCGCGTGCGTCGCATGCCGGTCGTGCCGAGCATCGCACTCGGGGCGCTCGGCGTGCTCGCGCTGGCCTGCATCGCCGTGCCGTGGCTCGCGACGCAGGATCCGGTGGCGATCGGCGACGTGCTCGCGCGCCGCTTCCTCCCGCCGCTCGCGCGTGATGGTGACGGTGTGCGTCATCTCTTCGGCACCGATGCCTTCGGCCGCGACGTGCTCGTGCGGATGCTCGTCGCGGGGCGACTCTCGCTCGCCGTCGGCGTGGCCGGCGCGATCGGGAGCGGCGCGCTCGGCGCGCTGCTCGGTGCGCTCGCGGGGTGGCGCGGCGGCATGGTCGATGCGGCGATCACCGCGCTCGCCGACGCGCTCCTCGCCATCCCGCGCCTCGTGCTGCTGCTCGTCTGCGCCGCGCTCTGGGCACCGGGGATCCCGACGCTCGTCACGGTGCTCGCGCTCACCGGCTGGATGGGCGTCGCGCGACTGGTGCGGGCCGAGGTGCTCGGGCTGCGCGCGCGCGACTACGTGCAGGCTGCGCGCGCGATCGGCGTGGCGGAGTGGCGCACGCTCTGGCGGCACGTCCTCCCGAACGCGATCGCCCCCGCACTCGTCGCCACCTCGCTCGGCGTGGGAGGCGCGATCCTCCTCGAGAGCGGGTTGAGCTACCTCGGCCTGGGCGTGCAGCCCCCTGCCCCGAGTTGGGGGAACATGATCGCGGGGGGGCGCGAGCACCTGCTGGTGGCGCCGTGGATCGCGCTCGCGCCGGGGCTGGCGGTGGTGGTGACGGTGGCGGCGGCGACGCTCGTGGGCGACTGGCTCGAGCTGCGGCTCGCGGGGCGCGCCCCCGCCTGATCGGCGGGCGTCGTCCGCCAACCGACGACGGCGATCGCGGACGATTCCCCGATGCGCGGCCGTGCGCCACGCTGCATCGTGCACCGACGGCGGCCGGTGCGGGCCGTTTCCACTCGCCCACGGGGGTGCGATGCTCGCCATCCCGACCATCATCGCCGAGAGCGGCCCTGCGGCCGGCGCCGTGGCGGCATACGTCGCGGCCCACGTCACCTTCGCCGTCGTGGTGCGACGGCTGGCGATGGTGATCCCGTGCTCGTGCCGGCTCTGCGAGCCGCTGCGGTGGCTCCTGCTCCCGATCCCGGTGATCGGCGCGGTGGCGGGACTCGCCTACGGCCTGGCCTACGCGATCGGGCGGCTGCTCATGCTCGTGCCGGGGATGCTCGTCCTCGGCCTCGTGCTGCAGATCGCCGGCGGGATCGGCTTCCTGGTGCAGCTCGGCCGGGTGGCGGAGGCGCTGCACACGCGTGAGGTGGTGATCCGGGCGTAGTGTCGCTCGCCGAACGCCATCGCGGGTCGACAGGCGCGGTGACGCGCGCCGCGCTCAGCGCACCAGCACGGTGCTCACCGCGAACGGGCCCACCTCCACCGCGACCGTCGCCCCGTCGGTTCGGAGCGCCTCGAGCGGCGTCTCGTCGAGGCGCGACCGCATCGCCTCGCGCACCGGGCGCGGCGTGCGCCAGCGCGCGGTGACGGTCGTGTCGCGCAGGTTGATGCAGCGCAGCACGAGCCACTCGCCGTCCTCGCTCCGCTTGCACGCCGAGAAGGCGAGGCCGTCGCCGTCGAGCGTGAGCCCCTCGAAGGGCGGGAGCTGCGCGGGGACGTCGCGCCAGGTGGTGGCGGTCATGGGCGCCAGCACGTCGTCGGCGGCGGCTTCGACCTGCGCGAGCGCCGTGTCGCGATCGGGCGAGGTGACGAGCCACGCGAAGCGCGCCGCCACCGGCCCCAGCGACTGCGCGAGCGGCGTGGCGGCGGGCCACCCCGCGTGTCCCGGGCGCTCCGGAATGTCGCGGCGCGACAGCTCGCCGACCGCGCGCACGAGCGTCACCGCCAGCTGGCCCTCGTCGGTGATCTCGTACTCGGCCAGCCCATCACTGATCAGCGCCACGCCGTAGCCCTCGCCGAGCACGAGCACCCAGCGATGGAGCGGCGCGGTGGCGAGCTGCCGTTCGGCCGTCCACGAGGCCGGGTCGCGCAGGTCGCGTGGCCGCGTGACCGGGCCGAGCGCGGCATCGGCGATCACGCTGCGCGCCTGCAGCGACCCGGGGAGCGGCACGACCCAGCGCAGCCGGTGGTCGCAGGCGCCGTTCTCGCCGCGGAGGTCGACGCGCAGCCACTCGGCGCCGGCCACGATCGAGAGCGACGCCTCGAACGGGAGCTGCGCGACCTCGCGCGACGGCGCCTCGCGCGTGAGCGGCTCGGTGACCGGCGTGACCCACGTGCGCCGTCGCTCGAGGAGTGCGCGCGCCTCCCACGAGCCGCAGAGCGGGCCGCGCAGCCCGAGCTCGTGGCCGCCCCAGTGCGCGACGAGCGGAGACCCGCGCAGTGATGGCGTGTACGTGTCGCCCGCGTCGCTCGTGCTCTCGAGCCAGCCGAGCGGCTGCAATCGCAGTCCCGTTCCCTGGTGCGCGGCGACGATCCCCTGCGGCCCGCTCGTCACGCGCCACGTCGCGCCCACCAGCTCGTTGCCCGAGGCACGGATCCGTTCGCGCTGCGGCGCCGCCGCGATCACGCGATCGAGCTGCGCGGCCGGGACGGGGACGATCGCGAAGCCCTCCAGCGGCTCGACCCAGACGTAGGCGTCGATCTCGCGCACGAGCGCGTTGCGCGGATAGTGCTGCGGCGACTCCACGCGATCGATCGCACGACGGCGCGCGACCTGCTGCACGAGCGCCTCGCCGCTCCACGCCAGCGGCGCCGGTGGCGCGGGGAGGCGCGCGCCGGAGCGAGCCGCGCTCCCCGGTCCCACCGGGTCGGGGATCGGCTGGTCGCGCAGCGACACCTGCACCACGCCGCTGCGCAGTCGTGGCGACGGGTTGCGGAAGACGAGCGTCGGCTGCCAGCTGCTCTCGGCCTCGCGCGCGCGCACGGCGTCGTGTCGCACGAGGAGCGCGAGCGCGTCGTCGCGCACGCCGCGTCCCTGCGCCTCGGCGTCGTCCCAGCGCACGTCGGCGGCGCGCGCCACGTCGTCGATGCTGCAGCCGCAGAGCGTGTCGTGCGGATGCGTGGCGAGGAGCGTCTTCCACGCGTGCCGCAGCGCCGGCTGGAGCGCGACGCCGTGCACGAACCAGGCGAGTGCGGCCCACGGTTCGGCCTCGCGGAGCAGCAGCCGCTCCACGTGCGCGTTGCGCCGCTTCTGGTGCGCGCGCGTGGCGAAGGTCCCCTGCAGCGACCAGGTCCAGCCGCGCGAGTCGCGCAGCTCGCCGGTGATGGTCGGGAGCGCGAGCGTCTGCGCCGTCTCGTGCAGCTGTCGCGCGAAGTCGGCCAGCGTCCCGGCGCGCACGGTGTGCGGTGCGGCCACCACCGAGAGCGCGGCGAGTGCCTCGGCGAGCTGGGGCTGGCGCGCGTGATGATCGGCGCCGTTGGGGAGGAGCGCGATGCGCACCGGGTTGCGCGTCGTGAGCGCGTCGCGCAGCTGCGTGCGCCAGCGCTGCACCGCACCGTCCATCGTGGTGGGGAGCGCACTCCCGACCTCGTAGCCGTCGGTCGGGAGGTGATAGAGCAGCACCTGCGCACCGCTCGCGTGCGCCCAGCGCATGACGGTGCTCGCGGGATGCGACGGACCACCGAGGCCGCGCCATGCGATCGCGACGCGGAAACCGAAGCCGTCCGCGAGGAGCGGGCCCGCATGCGAGTGACCGAAGGCATCGGGGCTGTAGAGCACCGGCGGCGGCGCGGCGCCGGCCTCGTGCAGCGTGCGCGTCCCCTCGAGGAGGTTGCGCACGAGCGCTTCGCCCCCCGCGATGAGCTGGTCGGCGAGGACGTACCATGGCCCCGCCTCCACGCGGCCGGCGGCGAGCGCCGCATCGAGCGCGGCCATGCGATCGGGGCGCAGCGCGGCGTAGTCGTCGAGGACGATCGCCTGCCCGTCGAGCAGGAACGGGAGCGCGTCGTCGTCGTCGAGCAGCGCGTCGACCAGTGCGGCGAGGCGCTGCCGGAAGCGGCCGACGGGGTGGTACCACTCGCGATCCCAGTGCGTGTGCGGCACCACCACGATCACGTGCGGGGGCGCGAGGTGATCGGTGACGGCGGGCTGCAGCCGAGGGGTGCGCGCGCGGGGTTCCACGGCTGGACCATACCGACGAGGACGGTTGTGCCGCCACCCGGGGGCGGTCACCTTTCGCGCGCTGCGGCGTCCGGGATCGGACACCGCGCCCAACTCCGCCATGCACGCGTCGTGCGCCGGCAGCCCGCCCGCGCCGACGCGTGTCCGCTATACGCCCCCATGGATTTCCTCTCCGACCTGCTCGGCAAGCTCCGCGACCTTCCCGCGCTCGTGCAGTGGGCGGGCTACGTGGGGATGACGGCGATCATCTTCACCGAGACCGGGCTCCTCATCGGTTTCTTCCTCCCCGGCGACTCGCTGCTCGTGACGGCCGGGCTGCTGTCGGCGACGCATCCCGAGTTCGGGCTCAATGTCTGGTCGCTGGGGGCGATCCTCACCGTGGCCGCGATCGTCGGCGACACGGTGGGCTACCACATCGGCAAGTTCACGGGGCCCCGCATCTTCACGCGCCCCGACTCGCTGCTGTTCAAGCGCGACCACCTGCTCAAGGCGCAGGCGTTCTACGAGAAGCACGGCGGGAAGACGATCATCCTCGCGCGCTTCGTGCCGATCATCCGCACCTTCGCGCCGCTGGTGGCGGGCGTGGGACAGATGGAGTACAAGCGCTTCCTCTCGTACAACGTGGTGGGCGGCTTCCTCTGGATCTGGAGCATGCTCTTCCTCGGCTACGGCCTCGGCGCGACCGTCCCCGGCATCGCGAAGCACGCCGAGAAGGTGATCCTGGTGGTGATCTTCCTCTCGATCCTCCCCGGCATCATCAGCTGGCTGCGCGAGCGGAAGCGGTCGACCGTGGCCGCCTGAGTGTGCGCTGACCGGCATGCCGTCCCCGTCCTCCGATCGTCGCCGTTCTTTCCCTGTCCATTGCCGTTCCAAGTCGTGAACTGCGGGGAAAGCGGAGGAACCGAGACGACCGGGGGACGGAGGATGCTGGTGCGGGGACGCGGCTGCCGTGCGGATGGCTGCGGACTGCACGCACGGCGGCCGCGATGATGCGATGGAACACGATGGGACACGATGGACAGAGCAAGGTCCTGCTCCTCGCCACGCGAGCGGACGCATCACGCCCCACGGAACCCATCAACGGTCCTGCGGTTCCTCTTCGCGCGTGCCTCGCGCCTCATCGCATCATCGCGGCCAGATGGGCGTGAGCCGAGCCTGCACGAGCCCGGACGGTGACGCGCACCGGTCGTGACGAGCGCCCGTGCAAGCGAACGCGACGGTTTGCGAATGAAGTCGCGCATCCTGTAACCATCGCGCACCCTCGCGTCCCATCGCATCATCGCGGCCGGCCGTGGGCCCGAGACGCGGATTGGTGACGCGCACGGGCGACGCTAGCTTTGCCAGCCACGCGCGCACGGCGCGACACAACCAACCGGAGCACGATCCCGATGGCCTTCACGCTGCCAGCCCTGCCCTACGCCCCCGAGGCGCTCGAGCCGCACATCGACGCGCAGACGATGGGGATCCACCATGGCAAGCATCACAACGCCTACGTCACGAACCTCAACGCGGCGCTCGACAAGGCGCCCGAGGTCGCGAGCCGCTCGCTCGAGGAGCTGATCGGTGACCTGGCCGGCGTGCCGGAGTCGATCCGCACGGCGGTGCGCAACAACGGTGGCGGCCACTGGAACCACTCGCTCTTCTGGGAGACGATGGGCGCCAGTGCCGGCGGCGAGCCGGGTGGTGCACTCGGCGACGCCATCAAGGGCGCCTTCGGCGACTTCGCCGGCTTCCGCGAGAAGTTCAAGGCGGCGGGCGTGGGGCGCTTCGGCAGCGGCTGGGCGTGGCTCGTGCACAAGGGCGGTGCGCTCGAGATCACGAGCTCGCCCAACCAGGACAACCCGATCATGGACGGCGCGAAGCCCGGCGACGTGCTGCTCGGCCTCGACGTCTGGGAGCACGCCTACTACCTCAACTACCAGAACCGCCGCCCGGACTACATCGACGCGTGGTGGAACGTGGTGCACTGGGGCGCGGTCGCCGACCGCTTCACGAAGGCGCGCGGCTGACGCCTCGCCCGGCGCCTGGCGCTTGATGTCGACTCTCGCGCGGAACGCGGGGTCGTAGCGGAACAGCGAAACGCGAAGGGCGCGAAGGCAACAGAAAGCGAGCATCCGAGTGGCCGGGCAATTGCTGCCGTGAACACGCCGATGTTGGCTTTCCGTTGCCTTCGCGCCCTTCGCGTTTCGCTGTTCCGCGCTGATCTCGCTGCTGCGCGCAGCTGCCGTCGACGGTGCGGCAGGCGTCAGGCGAAGGCGAGCACGTAGAGCAGCGTCGCCACCACGGCCAGCGCCGCGGCCTTCTCCTTCTCGAGCTTCGCGATCACGTGCGCCCCGATGCCGAGCAGGACGCCGGACCAGATGACGAACGGGTCGGCGAGCGAGGCCAGCTTCATCACGAACGGGTTCATGTCGGCCGACAGGAAGCGCGCCGCGCTGAGCGAGTAGGCGTGCTTGTGCGTGACCGTGTTCGGGTCGACGAAGAACGACTGCGCCACGACGGCGGCGGTGTTCACGAGGTTGGGATACGAGGCGAGCACCCAGATCGTGATCCCCTGCGCCACGGTGAGCGTGGCACCGAAGAGTCGCGCCAGCACCCAGAACACCAGCCCGACCACCAGGCCCAGCACGACCCAGATCACCGGCGCGAAGGCGTAGCCGACGGTCTTGAACTTCTCGGTCATCGCGCGCGCCTGCGCCGCCTGCTCGGGCGACATCCCCTGCTTCGCGAACGACTCGCGGATCGCCACGTCCTGGATGGCGTCGAACGCCTGCCGCCCCAGGAACGCGAGCACGCCCACGAGCACCGCGAAGACGAGCAGCGGCACCCAGAACTTCCCGTCCCGGCGCCGCTCGAACACCTCGCGCGGGCTGTAGAAGATGTCGAGGCAGTCCTCCCAGACGCTCGTCTTGGCGGGGAGCGGGGCGTACTCGGGCAGCGTGGGCGTCGTCATCGGGCGGCTTCCCCTTCCAGGTAGGTATACCCCTCGAGCCCCGCCACGTAGTCGGCGACGAAGGCGTTGCGCTCCTCGCGGCTCACGTTCGCGGTGTTCATCACCTTGCGGCGGAACGTGGCCAGCAGGTCGGCGGCGTGGAACTGCACGTACTGCAGCACCTCGGTGACGGTGTCGCCGTGCACGATGTCGGTGATCATCGGGCGCCCGTCGTCGTCGAGCTTGAGGTGCACCGCGTTGGTGTCGCCGAACAGGTTGTGCAGGTCGCCCAGGATCTCCTGGTACGCCCCGGTGAGGAAGATGCCGAGGATGTAGTCCTCGCCGTCGCGCGGCACGTGCAGCTCGAGCGACGGCTGCCCCTTCTTCTTGTCGCCCACGAAGTGGTCGATCTTGCCGTCCGAGTCGCAGGTCACGTCCTGCAGCGTCCCCATGCGATCGGGCCGCTCGTCGAGGCGGTGGATCGGCATGATCGGGAAGAGCTGGTCGATGGCCCAGTGGTCGGGGAGCGACTGGAAGAGCGAGAAGTTGCAGAAGTAGCGGTCGGTGAGCGCCGCCTCCACCTCGGGGAGGATGTCCTCGAACTCCTCCGGGTCCTGCCGCACGATCCGCTGCAGCCCGTTCATGATCCCGATGTAGTACTGCTCGGCGATCGCCAGCCCGCGCAGGTCGAGCGCGCCGGCGGCGAAGTACTGGCGGGCGCGGTCCTTGTCGAAGCTCGCGTCGTGCGCGATCTCGCGGATCTTGCGCGGCTTGAGCGCCTCGCCGCCGAGCAGCGTCTCGTAGTCCTCCTTCATCTCGTGGAGGATCGTGTGGTGGTCGTCGCCGAGCGCCGGCACGTCGGGCATCTGGAACGTGTCGACGTCGATCACCTTGAGCAGGAGCAGCGCGTGGTGCGCGGTGAGCGCGCGCCCGCTCTCGCTGATCAGGTGCGGCATCGGGAGCTCGTGCTCGCGGCACGCCTCGGCGATCGTGTAGACCACGTCGTTGGCGTACTCCTGCGTCGTGTAGTTGACGCTCGCCTCGTTCGTGCTCCCCGTGCCGTCGTAGTCGACGCCGAGCCCGCCGCCCACGTCCACGTAGGTGATGTCCACGCCGGCGCGGCGCAGCTCCACGTAGAAGCGCGCCACCTCCTGCAGCCCCGCCTTGATGTAGCGGATGTCGGGGATCTGCGAGCCGAGGTGGAAGTGCACCAGCTTGAGGATGTCGAGCCGCCCCAGCGCGCGGAGCTTGTCGATCATCTTCACGAGCTCGGCCACCGAGAGGCCGAACTTGCTCTTCTCGCCCCCCGACTGCGCCCAGCGGCCGAAGCCGGCGCTGGCGAGCTTCACGCGCACCCCGGCGAGCGGCGTCACCTGCAGCTCGTCGGCCACCTCGAGCAGCACGTCGAGCTCGCTCAGCTGCTCCATGACGATGAAGACGCGGTGGCCGAGCTTCTGCCCGATGAGCGCCAGCCGCATGAACTCGTGGTCCTTGTAGCCGTTGCA
>JALOPO010000535.1 GCA_025453855.1 Gemmatimonadaceae bacterium | reverse complement strand
GCCGAGATGAGCATCCGCGGCATCCACGCCGCCACGCTCTGGGTCGCCGATGCCGAGGCGACGGCGCGCGTGCTCACCGGGGCGCTCGGGCACCGCGAGGTCGCGCGGCAGGAGGGGATCGTGCGCTACGAGGCGGGTGACGGCGGCCCCGGCACGTACGTCGACGTGCGCGCCATCCCGGGCTTCCTCCCCGGCATGGGCGGCGCGGGGACGGTGCACCACGTCGCCTTCCGCGCCGGCACCGACGCGAACGAGTTCGCGCTGCGCGAGCGCATCAGCGGCGACGGGCTGCAGATCACCGAGCAGATCGATCGCACCTACTTCCGGTCGATGTACTTCCGCGAGCCGGGGCACGTCCTCTTCGAGCTCGCCACCGATGCCCCCGGCTTCGACGTGGACGAGGCGCGCGCGACGCTCGGCGAGGCGCTCAAGCTCCCGCCGCAGTACGAGTCGCTGCGTGCGCGGCTCGAGACGACGCTCGTGCCGCTGCGGGTGCCGCGGCGCGACGATGGCGCGTTCGGGATCGTGGGTGGCCCGATGGGGAGCGGGGTGACGGCATGAGCACGATCGCCGGCTTCACGCACGTGCATCGCGCGCCCACGATGCCGGGCGACGATCGCACGCTCCTGCTCCTGCACGGCACCGGGGGGAACGAGCACGACCTGCTCCCGCTCGCGCCGATGCTGGCGCCAGGTGCGCGCATCCTCAGCCCGCGCGGTCCGGTGCTCGAGCACGGGATGCCGCGCTTCTTCCGGCGCCTCGCCGAGGGGGTCTTCGACGAGGCCGACGTGATCCGTCGCGCGGGCGAGCTCGCGCAGTTCGTGCGCGAGGCCTCGGTCGCGTACGGCTTCGACGTCACGCGCGTGATCGCCGTCGGCTTCTCGAACGGGGCGAACATCGCCGCCGCCACGATGCTCCTGCATCCGGGGACGCTCGCCGCCGGCGTGCTGCTGCGCGCCATGGTGCCGCTCGTCCCGCCGGAGACGCCCGCGCTCGCCGGGACGCGCATCCTCCTGCGCGAGGGGCGCATGGACCCGATCGTCCCGGCCGAGAATGCGGAGCGGCTCGCGGCGCTGCTGCGCGATGGCGGCGCCGAGGTGACGCTCGAGTGGGCGGCCGCCGGACACCAGCTCGGCCCGGGCGATGTGGACGCGGCGCGCGCGTGGCTCGCGCGGGAGCTGCCGCCGGCCTCGGCCGCGGCGTAGTCTCCGCGGCGTGCGTGGCTCGCGTCGTCTCCTGGTCGTGATCGTGCCCGCCCTCGTCGTCGCCCTCGTGGCGGTCGCGAGGGCGGAGGCACGCGTCCCCACGGGGTCGCGCGATGCCGGGGGGGCGCGCGGAAGCAGCGGGGGGGCGCGCGGAAGCAGCGACACGCTCGGCGATGCGCGCCGCGGGCGGGCGATCGTGGAGGCGACGCGTGATTCGCTGCCGCGGCACGCCGGCAACGCGCTGCGGTGCACGAGCTGTCACCTGGACGGCGGCACGCGGGCCACGGCCAGCGCGTGGTACGGCGTGGCGCGCACGTATCCGCGCTATCGTGCGCGCCGTGGTGCGGTGGAGACGCTCCCGCAGCGCGTGAACGAGTGCCTCACGCGATCGCTCGCCGGAGTGCCGCTGGCCGAGGACTCGCCCGAGATGCGCGACATCGTGGCGTGGCTCGATTCGCTGGGGCGTGCGGCACCGCTCCCGCGCCCCGACACGGTGCGGCTGGCGGGGCGCGCGTCGCACGGCGCGCGCGTCTATGCGGCGTCGTGCGCGCGCTGTCACGGTGCCACGGGGCGCGAGGGCGGGAGCGCACCGCCCGTGTGGGGGGCGCGCAGCTACTCGATCGGGGCCGGGCTGGCGCGACAGACGCTGCTCGCGACCTTCGTGCACCACAACATGCCGTACGACGGCGCCGCGCGGCTCACGCCGCAGCAGGCCGCCGACGTCGCGGCATGGGTCCTCTCGCGGCCGCGCCTCGATCATGCGGGCAAGGAGCGCGACTGGCCGAATGGCGATGCGCCGCCGGACGTCGCCTATCCCACCGAGGGGGCGCGCAGGGCGGGGCGTCCGCTGCCGCCGCCGCGCCCGGTGCTGCCGCGGCGCTGAGACGAATCGCCGGCGCGGGAGCGCGCTGTCGTCCGGCGTGCGTCGCGCGCGTGATCGCTCGACACGACGTGCGGCGACGCGCGGTCGCCTTTCGCCCGCGCCACCGCGCATGCATCGTGTGCGCATGTCGACTTCCCATCGTCCCGTGCCGCCACGCCGCGGCTTCCTCGCGCAGCTCGCCGCCGTGGGCGCCGCGCTCGGCGTGCCGGCGCTGGCGCATGCGCACGGCAGCGAGGGCGCGCCATCCGGCGCCGACGAGCCCTGGCTCGCGCGGCTCACCGGGCGCCACCGCGTGATCATCCACGCGCACGAGCCGGCCGACGGCCTGGCGATGGGGTGGGCGCGGAACTTCCTCGATGCGCAGCGTGACGCGTACCGGCTCACCGATCGCGACTCGACGGTGGTGATCGGGCTGCAGGGGAAGGCGCTGGCGCTGCTCTACGGCGACGCGATGTGGGCGAAGTACGACATGGCCGGGGCGCTCGGCTTCGCAGCCGGGTCCTCCAACCCGTTCGCCGCGCCGGCCGACGCGCGGCCCGCGCGGCCCACCTCGGTGGCGGCGCTGCAGGCGCGTGGCGTGATCTTCCTCGCCTGCGGCAACTCGCTGCGCATGGGCGCGCAGCGCTGGGTGCGCGAGACGCCGGTGACGGCCGAGCGCATGACGGCGTGGGCCGACGAGGCGCGGGCGAACCTCCTGCCCGGCGTGGAGGTGGTGCCGGCGCTCATCACCACGCTGGTGATGGCGCAGGAGCGCGGCTGCCGCTACGTGTACGCCGGATGAGTCGCACGCAGGGGCGCGCCGGCGGCGCGCATGACCACGACGACGAACGGGACGATGCGCCGCCCGGCAAGGCGCGCCTCGACAAGTGGCTCTGGGCGGCGCGCTTCTACAAGACGCGCGCGCTGGCGGCCGAGGCGATCGACGGCGGGAAGGTGACGGTGAACGGCGATCGCGCGAAGCGTGCGCGGCTGGTGGGCGCGGGCGACGAGCTCGCGATCCGGTCGGGGGCGTACGAGCACGTGGTGCAGGTGCGCGGCGTGGCGCTGCGGCGCGGCTCGGCGACGGTCGCCCAGGAGCTCTACGAGGAGACGGCGGCGAGCAGGGCGGCGCGCGCGGC
>JALOPO010000074.1 GCA_025453855.1 Gemmatimonadaceae bacterium | reverse complement strand
CGGCGCGTCGGTGCTCGACATCGGCTGCAACGCGGGCTTCCACTCGTTCCGCATGCACGAGCGCGGCGCGGCGCGCATCGTCGCCCTCGACAGCGACGAGCGCTACCTCGCGCAGGCGCGCCTCGCCGCCGAGGTGCTCGGCGCGACGGGCATCGAGTTCCGGCAGGGGAGCGTCTACGACGTGGCGTCGCTCGGCGAGCGCTTCGATCTCGTGCTCTTCATGGGGGTGCTCTACCACCTGCGCCACCCGCTCCTCGCGCTCGACCTGATTCGCGAGCACGTCGCCGGCGACCGACTCCTCTTCCAGTCGATGCTCCGCGGCTCGCCCCGCACGAGCGCGATCGTGGACGACATGCCGATCACCGCCACCTCGATCTTCGACGACGAGACATGGCCGCGGCTGCACTTCGTCGAGCGGCGCTACGCCGGCGATCCGACGAACTGGTGGATCCCGAACCGCGCCGGCGCCGAGGCGATGCTGCGAAGCGCGGGCTTCCGCATCGAGGCGCACCCCGAGGACGAAGTCTGGCTCTGTCGGGTGGCGGAACGTGGTGCGATGGACGACGAGGCGATGGGCACCCGGCTCGATGCGGCGCTGGCGACGCTCCCCGACGCGCGGCGATGAACGTGCCCCGCACCGCCGCCTGCGATGCCGACCTGCTGACGAGGATGCGATGATCGATTCGGTGATGCTCTGGAACGAGCCGAACAACAAGTCGCACTGGGATCCGGAGGTCGATCCCGACTGGTCGCGCTTCGCGACGATGATCGCCCTCGCGGCGCGCGCCATCGGCGATGCGGCGCCGGGGCTCACGCGCGTGCTCGGCGGGATCTCGCCGATCGATCCGTCGTTCCTGCAGCGCCTCGACGGCCACGGCGCGCTGCGCGACATCGACGTGATCGCGGTGCACGGCTTCCCGCTCGACTGGAACCTCTGGCAGATCGACGAATGGCCGGCGAAGCTCGGCGAGATCCGCGCGGCGACCGCGAAGCCGCTCTGGGTGACCGAGGTCGGCGTCTCGAGCTTCGGCGCCGAGGAGGTGCAGGCGTGGGGCGTGGCGCGCACGGCCGAGCTCCTGCGTGGTCGCGTGCCGCGCATCCACTGGTACTCGCTGCACGACCTGCCGCGCGACTGGGAGGCGACCACGCGGCACAGGGAGGCCGAGGGGTCGAGCTACTACCGGCACTTCCACATGGGGCTGATCCGCGAGGACGGCACCCCCAAGCCGGGGCTGGCCGAGTTCGCGCGCCACACGCCGGCGCTCGGCCTCTGCCAGTGGTTCCACTTCGAGGATCCTCGTCTCGAGGCGAGCGTCGCGCGAATGCAGGATCTCGGCGTGCGCCAGTTGCGTACGGGTGTGAGCTGGGCCGACTGGCTGCGTCCCGGCGGCGAGGCGTGGATGGATCGCCTCGTGCGCGCGATCGAGCCCTTCGAGGTCACGGCGACCTTCTGCTTCACCCCCGAAGCGCTCGGCATCAGGCCGCATCACACCAGTGCGCCGCGCGACCTCGAGACGTACGCGGCGTTCTGCGTGGAGATGGTGCGGCGGTACGCGTCTCCGGGATCGCTCGAACAGCGGGGCATCACGGTGGGCACGGCGGACACGGTGGTGAGCCTGCGCACGTGAGTGGCATGGTCATGCGTGTATCGCATGAGGCTGGTGACATGCGGACGGTGGCGATCCGGCGGTCCCCGATGAATGCTTGGGGACCGTCCCGATCCGATCGGATCCCCAACCTCATCCGGAGCTGCCCATGGCCGGCTACTACGAACTCAAGCCGTCGTCGAACGGCTTCCACTTCACGCTCAAGGCGGGGAACCACGAGGTCATCCTGAGCGGCAGGGTGCACGCGTCGCGCGAGGCGGCGATGGCGGCGATCACCGCGGCGCAGCAGGCGGCGGGCGACGCCGCGCGCTACGAGAAGAAGGAGTCGAGCAACGGCAAGCCGTACTTCACGCTCACCGCCCCCGACGGCTCGGTGCTCGGTTCGAGCGAGATGTACGAGTCGACGCGCTCGCGCGATGACGGGATGGCGAGCGTCATGAAGAACGGGACGAGCGACAAGGTGAAGGAGCTCGTCGCCTGATCCGTGCGGCGCGGCCGACGCGCCCAGACGCACGACGGCCCGGCGACCGCGATGGTCGCCGGGCCGTCGTCGTTCACGGGTGCGGTGTGCCCGTCACGCCGCCACGTCGGGCACGCGACGCGCGCGCCCACCTCACTTCGCGGCGCAGAGGTGCCCCATCGCCACCGCCGTCATCGACCCGCCGATGGCGGTCGAGAAGCCGGGCGCGCCGACCTTCCGGTGGCTCGACTCGACCGTCCCCGCCGGGTCGGTGAAGTACCAGTTCTCGAGGATCGCCACCTGCTTCGGCGTGCAGGCGACGCGCAGGATCGTGCGCGAGCTCCGCACCTCGCCGCCCGGCGTGCGCACCGCCTTGGCGAAGGTCACGCGCACCGCGGCGGTGACCGTGTCGCCGCTCCGCGTGACGCTCCGCGACTCGAGCAGCACCGGGTTGCCGTTGGCGGTGGTGCCGATGGGGGTGCGCGCCTGCGCGGCGAGCGGCGGTGCGGCGAGCGCGATGAGCAGGGGGATGGTGCGCATGACGCTCATCCTGCGCTGCCGCGCGGCGGCGCGCAACGCGGGTGCCGTCCCCCGCGTGGCGCGCCGGCCGATGGTGCGAGCGACGCGATCCGTCACGCGCGCGGCGCGGCGCGGGCGCGTGTGCACGGCGCCGCGCGCGGAACGCCCTCAGTTGGCGCCGCTCACGCGGGGGCTGTGGTTGATCGGCCCGCAGAACGTTCCCGGCTCGCAGAAGCGCCGCGCGCGGTAGCGTCCCGTGTGTCGCGGCTCGCCGGGATTGGCGAAGTTCGTGAATGCCTCGCGCGACTCGTGCCGCAGCGTCGTGTTCGCGCGCACGAACTGGCGGATCCCGGTCCCGTCGGGGCTCGGCGTCCCGTCGGGACGCGTGACGACGATGCTGTCGGCGCTCGCGTTGGTGAGCACGAGGCGCGGCTGCAGGAAGCCGCGCTTGTCGCCCTGGCGGTCGCACCCGGGGCTCCCGGGCTGGTTGTCGCAGGTGTGCGCGCGCACGTCGATCGATCGCACGGGGCTGCACGCCCCCGAGTCGCAGGCCACGGCGCGCTGCGCGTTGTCCACGTCGTAGGTGACGCGGAACTCGAACAGCCCGGGGATGCGCGCGCGCGTCGCCCACGACTCGTACACGTCGCCATGGGCGGCGTGCGGGCCCCCGGGGCGCGGCGGACAGGGGAGCGCCGGGACGCTCTTCAGGATCCCTTCGCCATGCTGATCGGGGCCGCTCCCCGGAATGCGCGCGCGATCGAGGATGCACCCCTTCTGCGACATCCCCGTCTCGGTCAGGAGGTGCACGTTCGCGAGGAGCCGTCGCGTGCGCTGCTCGGCCACCGTCACGTGCACGCTGTGCAGGTGGCGGAAGGCGCGTGCCGCGCCCGCGGTCCCCATGTGGAAGGTCACGAGCCAGTGCAGCCCCGCGTCGACGTCGTCGACCGCGTAGACCTTGAAGCCCGGATGCGGTTCGCTCTCGCCGGCCTGCGCGATGGCGTAGCCGAAGGGAGGCATGCCGACGGCATCGAAGGCGGGGAAGAGCCGCGGATTCGAGCCGTGTTCGTGCGTGTGGCGGCAGCGCGCCTCGACGTCCACCGGCGGATGCCAGGTGGGATAGGTGCGCCCGTCGGGCCCCGTGGTCACGTGACGATCGTGCTGTGCGGCGGTGCACTCCGGCCACTCGGCCGCATCGGCGGGCCAGTCGCGTTCCACGGCGCTCACTGCAGGCGCATCGGCGCGCGGCGGGGCGGCGCTCTCCGGGGCGGGGACGGTACCGCCGTCACAGGCACTCGCGACGACGGCGACGGCGGCGATCAGCAGCGCATGACCACGACGGCACGGCATGGGCGACGCTCCCGGCTTCGGGACAGGGTGACGAGCGTGCGACGCGCAACGGCGGCGGTCTGCGACCCGAGGGAGGCACGCACTCTCCGCGCGCCGAGCCGAGGGGGCCGCGTACCGGCGTGGTGCGGCACGGGCGCGTCGCTGACCTTCACACGACTGGCGACCCGAACCGCAACAAGCGGGCTCGTGACGGGAGCCGGCGATTCGGCGTCCCCACGCGTGGGATCGTCGCGAGCCCGCGGCGAGCCCGCGGCGCGAGCGCCCGGCGTCGGGCCGCTACGACTCGTCGTGGCGTCGCACCACCACCTTCACCTCGGCCAGGCAGGCCGTTCCCGTGACATGGATCGCCGCCGCGGTGGGATCGGCGGACGGTGGCTCGCCGCGCCGCTTCTCCTTGGCCTCGGCGATGACCGTCGTCACGTCCATCGTGACGTGCAGCTCGGGCGGGACGATGATCTTCACCTCGGCAAGGTAGGCGCCGACATCGATCACACACTGGCCGGGGACCATCGCCTCGCGCAGGTCGAGCACGACATCCGAGAAGACCGCGCGCACCAGCGTGCGCGGCTCGACCACCCACGGCCCGCGTCGGCGCACGTTCTCGAACAGCCCGAGCAGGCGCAGCTCGCCGGGCGGGAGCACGGAGCCGCGTTCACGCGGTGTCAGGTCGGACACGGTGGTCGGGGATGGCATGCGCAACGAAGTGTCGGGGCAGCACCGCGGCACCGACGCACCCCGCGCCGGCTCCCGGTTCCGTCACGACGCTCCGTCGCTGGTTCGGGTTTCGTGGCGCAACCGACTTGCACGCTGCCTCCTCGGCCGGGGGGCGTCCGAGCGGAAGGTGGAGGGCGCCCGTCTGGCCGGGGGGCTCCCGTGAAGTCGAACTGAAAGGACGGGCGTTCGAGCGCGGAACAGCCGGGAACTGAAGGGGACGGCAGGCACGGCAGGGAACGGCAGGACCAACCGGCGCGCTCGGCGAGCACTCGCGCATACGGGGCCATTCCAAAGGCTTTGCTGTTGGTCCGGCGTACACGAGTGGCCGCCGAGCGCACTGGCCAGTTCTGCCGTGCCCTGCAGTCCCCTGCCGTCCCCTTCAGTTCCCGGCTGTTCCGCGCACGAACGCCCGTCCTTTCGGTTCCCTTGTCCGAGACCACCCGGCCACGCGGGCGCCCTCCTCTTCCCGCTCGGCCGCCCCCCGGTCACGGAGCTCGCGCCCCGGCTGTTCCGCACCGACTCCACGAACGGCGACGTCACGCCGAGGACACGGCGCCGGACCGGAGCGCACGCGCCCGTTCGCGGAGCACGGCACGCTGCACCTTGCCGGTGCTCGTCTTCGGCAGCTCGGGCACGAAGGCGACGAGTCGCGGCGCCTTGAACGGCGCGAGTCGATCGCGCACGTGCGCCTGCAGCGCGAGCGTCATCGCCTCGCCGGCGTCGTGCCCGGCGCGCAGCACGACATAGGCGGCGACGACCATCGTGCGATCGTCGCCGACGGCGCCCACCACCGCGCACTCGGCCACCGCCTCGTGCGTGAGCAGTGCGCCCTCGACTTCGGGGCCGGCGATGTTGTAGCCGGCGGCGGTGATCATGTCGTCGGCGCGGGCCTGGTAGCGGAACGTGCCGTCGACGTCGTGGATGAAGCTGTCGCCGGTGCGGTTCCAGCCCTCGCGCACGTAGTCGCGCTGGCGCGGATCGTCGAGGTAGCGGCAGCCGGTGGGGCCGCGCACCTCGAGCAGGCCGGCGGTGCCGCGCGCGCACTCCGCGCCCGCCTCGTCGACCACGCGCGCCTCGTAGCCCGGCACGACGCGCCCCGTCACCCCGGCGCGGGCGTCCTCGGCCGGCGACCCGATGAAGATGTGGAGCAGCTCGGTGGCGCCGATGCCGTCCATGATCGGGATCCCGGTCGCGGCGCGCCACGCCTCGAAGGTCGCGGCGCTGAGCGTCTCGCCGGCGCTCACGCAGCGGCGCAGGCTCGACACGTCGTGCTGCGCGAGCTTCGGCAGCATCGCGCGGTACGCGGCGGGCGCGGTGAAGGTCACGGTGGCACGATGCCGGGCGATCGCGGGCAGCAGCTCGTCCGGCGGCGCCTTCTCGAGCAGCACGCTGCTCGCGCCGGCCGCGAGCGGGAAGAGCACGAGCCCGCCCAGCCCGAACGTGAACGCGAGTGGCGGCGAGCCGATCACCACGTCGTCGGCGACGAGGCGGAGCACCTGCGCGCCGTACGCATGCACGACCGCGAGCACGTCGCGATGGAAGTGCATCGTCGCCTTGGGCGCCCCGGTGGTGCCCGAGGTGAAGCCGAGCAGGCAGACGTCGTCGCTGGCGGTGTCGCACGGCGTGAAGGCGCCGGTCATGCCTTCGCTCGCCTCGCGCAGCCCGTCGAGCGTCACGAGCGCCATCGACGCCGCCGCACCCGCGATCGCCTCGCGCACCACGGTGACCAGCCGCACATCGCAGAGCGCGACCGACGGCTGCGCCTTCGTGACGATCGCCTGCAGCTCGGATGCGCGCAGCAGCGGCATCGTCGCCACCGTGACCGCACCGGCCTTCATGATCGCCAGGTAGCACGCGGCGAGGAGCGGGCCGTTGAAGCCGTGCAGGAGGACGCGTGCGCCCGGCACCAGCCCGTGCACACGCACCAGCACGTGCGCGAGCCGGTCGACCATCGCCGCCGTCTCGGCGTAGCTCCACGTCGTCGTCGCGTCGTGGAAGCACGGACGCGCCCCGTGGCCGGCCGCGACGCGCGCATCGAGCAGGGCGGCCACGCAGTTCAGCCGCGCGGGGTACGCATGCTCCGGTCGATCGAGCAGGAGCACTGGCCACTCCGCCGCCGGCGGGAGGCGGTCGCGTGTGAACGGGTCCAGATGACCGGAGCGATGCACCGCACGACCTCCGCTCGGGGCGTGACGGACGACGGACCACCGGGAGCACGACTCGCCGCAAGGCTACGCGCCACCGCGGGCGGCGACAAGCCGCCGTGGGGCACGGCCGTGACGACGCGCCCATGGCCACGCACCGAACGCCCGATGCCCGATGCGACGCGCCGGGAGCGCCGCTACCTTCGCGGGGCCGGCCGCGGGACGCCATCCACCGTGCGCCCCGCCGGCCGCCACTGGAGCACCATGCGCATCGTCTGCATCGGCGGCGGTCCCGCGGGCCTCTACTTCGCCCTGCTCATGAAGCGGGCGCTCCCCGCGCACGACATCACCGTCGTCGAGCGCAATCGCCCATACGACACGTTCGGCTGGGGCGTCGTCTTCTCCGACGCCACCATGGCGCGCATGCGCCGCTGCGATCCGCCGACCGCCGACGCCATCGAGCAGGCGTTCAACCACTGGGACGACATCGAGGTGCGGATCCACGGCCGCACCATGCGCTTCGTCGGCATCGGGCGCCAGCGGCTCCTCGCCATCCTGCAGCGCCGCTGCGAGGAGCTGGGCGTCGTGCTCCGCTACGAGACCGAGGTCGCGAGCGAGACGGAGTTCCACGACGCCGACCTCGTCGTCGCCGCCGACGGCGTGCACTCGCTCGTGCGCCGCAACCACGCCGCGCACTTCGATCCCGACTTCCAGGCGCGCCCCAACCGCTACATCTGGCTCGGCACGCCGCGCACCTACGACGCCTTCACCTTCGACTTCCGCCGCACCGAGCACGGGTGGTTCCAGGCGCACGTCTACCGACCTCGACCTTCATCGTCGAGACGACCGAGGACGTCTTCGCCGCGCACGGCCTCGACCGCGCCACCACCGACGAGTCGATCGCCTTCTGCGAGCGCCTCTTCGCCGACGTGCTCGACGGGGCGCCACTGCAGTCCAACGCGCGCCACCTGCGCGGCTCGGCGTGGCTCAACTTCGGGCGGCTCACCTGCGCGCGCTGGTGGCTGCGCCCGCCCGGCGCGCACGCGCACGTCGTCCTCATGGGCGACGCGGCGCACACCGCGCACTTCGCCATCGGTGCCGGCACGCGCCTCGCCTTCGAGGACGCGATCGAGCTGGCCGAGCGCTGCACGGCGATCGAGCACGACGCGGCGCGGCTTCCCGAGGCGCTCGCCGCCTACGAGGACGTGCGGCGCATCGAGGTGGCGCGCATCCAGAACGCGGCGCGCAACGCCATGGAGTGGTTCGAGGTGGTCGGCGACCGCTACGCCGGCACGCTCCCGCCCGAGCAGTTCATGTACTCGCTCCTCACGCGCTCGCAGCGCATCAGCCACGAGAACCTGCGGCTGCGCGATCGCGAGTGGCTCGAGGGGTACGAACGGTGGTTCGCGCGCCGCGCGCACGTGGCGCTCGCCGATCACGAGACGCTCCCGCCGATGCTCGTGCCGTACACGCTGCGCGGGATGACGCTCCCCAACCGCATCGTCGTCTCGCCGATGGCGATGTACTCGGCCACCGACGGCATCCCCGGCGACTTCCACCTCGTGCACCTCGGCGCGCGCGCGCTCGGCGGCGCGGGGCTCGTCTACGGCGAGATGACCTGCACCAGCCCCGACGCGCGCATCACCCCCGGCTGCGCGGGGCTCTGGAACGAGGCGCAGCGCGACGCGTGGGCACGCATCGTCCGCTTCGTGCACGCCGAGTCCGATGCGAAGGTCGCGATCCAGCTCGGGCACGCGGGGCGCAAGGGGGCGACGAAGGTCGCGTGGGCTACCTGCCGCAGTCGCAGCTCCCGCGCGCGATGACGCGTCACGACATGGATCGCCTGCTCGCCGACTTCGCGCGCAGCGCGCGCTTCGCGGCCGAGGCCGGGGCCGACCTCCTCGAGCTCCACTGCGCGCACGGCTACCTGCTGAGCAGCTTCCTCTCGCCGCTCACCAACATGCGCGACGACGACTACGGCGGCTCGCACGAGAACCGGGCCCGCTTCCCGCTCGAGCTCTTCCGCGCCGTACGCGCCGCGTGGCCCGCCGATCGCCCGATCAGCGTGCGGCTCTCGTGCCACGACTGGGCTCCCGGCGGCAACACCGACGACGACGCGGTGATCTTCGCGCGACTCTTCCGCGATGCCGGCGCCGACATCATCGACTGCTCGAGCGGGCAGGTGGTGAAGGACGAGCGCCCCGTCTACGGGCGCCTCTTCCAGACGCCGTTCTCCGATCGCATCCGCAACGAGCTCGGCGTGCCGACGATCGCGGTCGGGGCGATCAGCGAGGCCGATCACGTGAACTCGATC
>JALOPO010000534.1 GCA_025453855.1 Gemmatimonadaceae bacterium | reverse complement strand
CACCGCCGTCGCGCCCGGCGCGGCGCAGGTGCGCGCGGTCATCAACGGCCGCGCCGGGACGATGGACATCACCGTCGAGGATGCCCCGCAGGCGACGGTCAGCGTCACCATGCCCGGGCTCAGCTTCGCGCCGGTGAACGTGCTCGTCCGCGTGCCCACAACGTGGTCTTCCAGGGCACGGCGTCGGGGACACCGACACCAATCCCGACCACGAGCAACGCGACCGTCGGTCGCCGCTTCGGCACCGTGGGCGATTTCGCCTACGACTGCACGCTCCATCCCGGCATGTCGGGCGTGGTGCGCGTGCGCTGAGCGCACGACGCTCGCTCGGCATGCGGCACGGCGCCGCGTCCCGTTCGCGGGGCGCGGCGCCGTCTGCGTTCCGCCCGGTCGGCGACAGCAGGTCACGGCGCGGGTACGCGACCTCGACTCGACACGGTGGGCACGCGACAGCGATTCATCACGGTGGGCACGGTGGGCACGGTGGATGGACGCCGTACCACGGCCTCGCATGATCGTGGAGCTGCCGTGATGCTGGTGGGCACGGGCCGACCATGACGGTCACCCCCGTACCCGCCGCGTTCAATCGTTGGTGCACGTCCACCGTGCCCACCGTGCCCACCGTGATGAACTGCTGTTGATCGCGGCGCTGCTACGGCGCTCGCGTGGCGCGGTAGGTGGTGACCCACGCAGCGGGCCCGATGGCGCGGCAGGCGTAGCTTTCGGTGCGGTCGAGCAACTCGAAGTGCGTGCCCGTCCACCCCCACTGCTCGATCTCGCCGCAGTCGCCAAGGCCGCGCCCCTTGTTCAGCCCACCGAGCGTGCCCGCCTTGGCGTCGAAGGAGGCGTTGACGAGCGTCGCAGGCATCGCGCCTGGCCGTGGCTGCTCGCGACCGGCCGCGTCGCGCCGCATGAAGCTCGCGAGCGCCGCCTGCCGTGGCGCGGCGCGCGGCACCACGAACCAGAGCGAGCCGAAGTTGTAGGCGCCTCGGTAGCAGGCCACTTCCACGAGCCAGCGCACCTCGTCGAGCGGGGCGACGGCGTCGCGCGTGCCGTCCTCGGGGATGCCACCCTCGCCGCGGTCGCAGGGGGTGAGGGCGGCGCGCTGGGCGCGCACCACGGCCTGCACGATCTGGCGGCGAGCGGCGGTATCGGGCAGCCGTGCCGCGAGCGCCGGCGACGGCGGCACGACACGCACCACGGGCAGCGCCGATGGCGCCGGGATGGTCGCGGCGGCGCGATCACCGCGGCGGACGAGCGCCGTCACGGTGCCGAGCCGGCGCTGGTACTCGTCCATGGCGAGGAGCGTCGCCTGCGAGCCCGCGAGCGAGACGAGGCCGAGCGTGTCGGTGTCGCGCGTGCCGACGACGAGCAGCTCGTAGGCGTGCCGGAAGGTGTCGAGCAGGCGTGTGGCCTCGCTCGCCGTGAAGGTGATCTCGCGCGCGCCGTCGCAATCCCGGATCCGCGCCCGGTCGAGCGTGAGGAGCGTGGTCGATGCCGGCGTCGAGCCGCCGTCGCTGATCGGGACGATGCGGATGCGCGCCGGGAGCGGCGGCGCGTCGCTGCGCGGCCCCCATACGCCGTCGAGCAGGAGGCGCACCACGGGCGCCGCCTCGGGCGTACCGTCCCGATCGATGCGCAGCGCCGCGGGGTGGTCGGTGTTGGCCTCGGGGGGATGGCCGAGTGCCTCGCAGCGCCGTGCGTGATCGCAGCCGAGTTCCCAGTCACGGATGCTGCGCAGCCGGCCGGGCGCGGTGGCCTCCGGTCGCGCGGGCTGCGCCGCGAGCACCGCGACGCGCACGAGCGCCATGATCGACAGGATGGTGGCCGGCAACCGCCAGCGCGACGCCACCCGCATCAGAACCCCAGCTTCTCCTCACGTCGTGGCCCCAGACGTCGAGCCAGTGCGGGATCTGCTTCTCGTCGAGCAGGCGCGAGAAGCGGCGCGAGGCCTCCGGGGCCTCGTAGGCGCCCTGCCCGGTGGCGAGCACGATGCGCCCGTGATGACGCAGCAGGTCGAGGTGACGCCCCGACGCATTGCGCACGTACCACATGGGGTTGTTGAAGTAGCAGTCGTCGTTGCTGAACCCCTTGAAGTAGCCGCGCTCGAGGTCGTAGAAGGCCGCCATGCCGATGACGCCCCCGAAGAGCTCCGGGCGCCGGAAGAACTGGTTGGCGGCGTGGAAGCCGCCGAAGCTCGCGCCGGTCGTGATCGCGCGCGCGTGCGCATCGCCGACCACGTGCCGCATGTAGG
Source organism: Gemmatimonadaceae bacterium (assembly GCA_025453855.1). Taxonomy (GTDB): domain Bacteria; phylum Gemmatimonadota; class Gemmatimonadetes; order Gemmatimonadales; family Gemmatimonadaceae; genus JALOPO01. The sequence goes on along the minus strand of JALOPO010000534.1, from coordinate 2,747 downwards.
GGACGACCTCCTCCTCCACGTAGCGCGAGTACATCGCCTGCCGGCGCGCCTGTTCGGGGACGGCGACCGTGCGGTCCATCCAGGCGTGGCTGTTGATGCTGTCGATGGAGAAGAGGCGAAGCCGCCCCGCGAAGAGGAGCGGCTCGACCGCCTTCACGAGGAAGAAGCGCTCGTTCTCGAGGTAGTCGGCGGCGGCGGTGGGGTAGAGGAGCACCGGTGGGCCGGCGTAGCCGTAGGTCACGATCGGCATCTGGAGGCCGAGCGACGGGCTGCGCCAGCCATCGAGGCGGCGGGGGAGGCGCGGGTCGACGAACTGCATGGCGGTCGGGCGGGGAGGACAGGTGGGACGGCCGCGGCCGCGGCCGCCGAGGCAATCAATCGTGCGCCGGGCGGCGAGGGGAGGCGGTGCGGCCACGGCCGACGGGTACGGGTCAACGTCATGACGCCTTGGTGACGTGCCGCTCGCGCCCGCGCCGCCGGGCGCCGCCGAGGCGACGCACCGTAGCTTCCGTCCATGGCATTCCGTCCGTGGGTCCTCGCCGAGTGCCCCTGGCCACATGTGCGTGACACGCGCTGGCAGGGCGCCATCCTCCCGTGGGGCGCCACCGAGGCGCACAACACCCACCTCCCGTACGGCACCGACACCTACCAGTGCGACGCCCTCGCGGCCGCGGCCGCCGGTGCAGCGTGGGAGCGCGGGGCACGGCTCGCCGTGCTCCCCACCGTCCCCTTCGGCGTCAACACGCCGCAGCTCGACATCCCGCTCACCTGCAACATGTCGCCGTCCACGCAGCTCGCCGTCCTCGGCGACCTCGTGCAGGCGCTCGAGGGGCAGGGGATCGATCGCCTGCTGCTGTTCAACGGGCACGGCGGCAACGACTTCAAGCCGCTCATCCGCGAGCTCGTGCCGCGCACGCGCGTCCTCGTCTGCACGCTCGACTGGTGGCAGTTCGTCCCGGCCGCGCCCTACTTCGAGGAACCGGGCGACCATGCCGGTGAACTCGAGACGAGCGTGATGCAGCACATCGCTCCGGCGCTCGTGCGCGATCTCGCCGAGGCAGGTGATGGCGCCGCGCGACGACCGCGCATCACCGCCATGCGCGACGGGCGCGTCTGGACACCGCGACCGTGGACGCGCGTCACACGCGACACGGGCATCGGCGATCCGCGCGCGGCCTCGGCCGCCAAGGGCGCGCGCTACGTGGCCGCGGTGACGGCGGCGATCGCCGACTTCCTCGTCGAGTTCGCACACGCGGACCTGGCCACGTTGTACGAGGGCGCGTAGGCCGCACCGTGCACTCATGGAATGCGCCTCACGAGGCTCCATGTCGTATCCCGCATCGTCGTCCGTGCGCTCGCTGCGCGCGTCGGGCAAGCCGATCTCGCCCACCATGCACGGCGCCATCGACTACGTCACCTCGGCGCTCGTCGCCGCGGCGCCGCGCATCTGGGACTTCCCACGGCCGGCGCGCATGCTCTGCGACTCGCTCGCGGCCGGCTACACCGCGCTCTCGGGCGTGACCGACTACCCGCTGTCGGCGAGGCGCCTCGTCCCGTTCAAGGCTCACGGGGCGGCCGAGCTCGCCATCGGCGCCGCGCTCCCGGCGATGCCATGGCTCCTCGGCTTCAGCGATCACAAGCCGGCGCGCACCTTCTTCCTGGCGCTGGGTCGCTCGCCGCGCACGACACTTGCCGGACGACGGTGCACGTGCTGCATCACCGCTGAGCCTGCACGTCCGTTGTCCGGGACGCGTGGGTGAGGCGTGATTCCAGCGCCGGCGTGGCGCGAGGGGTGCCATGGCCGATGCGTCCAGTCGCCCCGTCGCTCCGATGTCCCGCAAGCGCAGCAGCGCCGCCCGCCGTCTTCGTCAGGCCGAACGCAGTCCGGCGCCGGTCGTGCGGCCGGCACCGGCGCCGGTCGATCCCACGCGGCACGTGGTGATCGACGGCGAGACGCTCGCCAGCATCGCCCGGCGCGCCTACGGCGACGCCACGCGCTGGAAGGAGCTCTTCGACGCCAACCGGCAGGTGATCGGCTCGAACCCGGCGCAACTCGTGGCCGGGATGGTGCTGCACATCCCCCGCGACGACGGCTGAGCCCGCCTCGCGGCGCTGCCACGATCAACGCGGGACGGGCGCCTCGCCGGTGCGCGTGACGCCCGCGGGCATGCTGTTGAGGGCGATGATCGTCGCGTTGAGCTTCGTCGCGATCGACACCCACACGAGGTAGGGGAGGACGAAGAGCCCCGCCACCGGCGATGCGTGCCAGCAGATGGCGAGCAGGGCGACGATCGTCACGAGCAGCGGCACGCAGACCCAGAGCGCCACGTCGGGGCGCCGGCTGCGGAAGAAGGCCAGCGACCAGCCGAAATTGCTCACCCCGTTCGCCACGGCCGCGACGACCAGCGCGGTGCGCCATCCACCCTCGAGCAGCGGCCACGCGCGCAGCAGCGCGATCCCGACGCATGCGAAGACGATCGTCCAGACCACCGGGAAGGCCCAGTCGGGGGGCTGCCAGCGCGGCTTGGCCAGCGCGCGATACCACCCGTCGATGCGCGTCGCCCAGCCGCCCAGCATCGCCGTGACGACGATCCCGCCGAGGAAGGCGAGCGAGGCGGGGTCGGACAGGAAGGTGGGCATCGACATGGAAGCTCCGGAAGGCTGGGGTGCTGCGACCGGAGAGCGTTCCACCGCCACGGCACGTCTGGAACACCCCCGGGGCGGGTTTCGTGCCCGCACTCCCGAGG
>JALOPO010000533.1 GCA_025453855.1 Gemmatimonadaceae bacterium | reverse complement strand
ACCGCCGCGCTCACCGCGCTGGCGATCGCCTCGGCCACCTCGTGCTTCTTGTCGCTCGCGCGACGCTCGTCGACGCGGCGCGCCCGCTGCGTGCGGTCGCGCACCTCGAGCTCGCGGATGATGCGCGCCATCGCCTCGACGGCGAGCACCGGGTAGGCGCCGGCGGCCGTCTCGGCCGAGAGCATCACCGCGTCGGTGCCATCGAGGATCGCGTTCGCCACGTCGCTCGCCTCGGCGCGCGTGGGACGCGGGTTCTCGATCATGCTCTCGAGCATTTGCGTGGCGGTGATCACCGGACGTCCCATGCGGTTGCAGAGCGCGATGAGGCGCTTCTGCGCGATCGGGACGCGCTCGAACGGGAGCTCGACGCCCAGGTCGCCGCGGGCGACCATGACCGCGTCGGCGGCCGTGACGATCGCGTCCATGTTGTCGAGCGCCACGTCCTTCTCGATCTTGGCGACGACCAGCATCTCGGGCGGGATCAGCGCACGGAGCTGCCAGATGTCCTCGGCGCGGCGCACGAAGCTGAGCGCGAGGTAGTCGAGCTCCTGCTGCACCGCGAAGCCGATGTCGGCGCGATCCTTCTCGGTGATCGACGGCGCCGAGACCGGGATGCCCGGGAGATTGATCCCCTTGTGGCTCTTGAGCGGGCCGCCGTAGACGACCTGCGTGCGCACGCGGCGCCCCTGCACCTGCAGCACCTTGAGCTCGAGGAGCCCGTCGTTGATGAGGATGCGGTTCCCGGGCGCCACGTCGTGGGCGAGCATGTCGTAGGTGACGGGGATGTCACCCGGCTGCTCCATCCCTTCCGGCGCGAGCCAGTGCTCCGCCCCTTCCTCGAGCTCGATCGTCGCGGGGAGGTCGCCGATGCGGATGCGCGGCCCCTGCAGGTCGCCGAGGATCGCCACCGGCTGCGCCCTCGCGGGTGGCGGAGGCGGGGCCCAGCGTGCAGACGATCTTGGTCTTCGGGGGAATGACGGACACGAGCCAGCGGACTGGGGGAGACCGGACCGGACGCGCGGGAGACGCCGCGCCGCCCCGGGTGCCCCGCCGGGGGCACGGAGCCAACTTAGCGGGTCAAGGACGCCGACGACGGTTACGCATCGGTCATGCGTCGGCCGTCGTCCCGGGACGGAGGCCGGCCCCGAGGCGGGCGGCGGCACCCGCGAGGAGCGTGGGGAGCGCGAGCGAGACCGACAGGAGCGCCGTGGGCGGGAGCGTCATGCTCGTGGAGACGGTGCGGAAGAAGGCCGTCACGTCGCCCGACAGCGCGCTCCAGGCGAGGAGCGCACTCCACGCCAGCGCGGCCGCGGCGGCGATGCGCACGCTGGCGAGCGTCTGGCGCGCGGCGAGCACGCCGAAGACGAAGCCGACCACCGGCAGCGCCCACCAGCCGATCACGAACTCGGCAGCCACGAACGAGATCACCGCGGCGAGGAAGGTGAACATGGGTCAGCGCGGCGAGAGGGTGAGCGAGGCGATGGTGCGCTCGGCGCGCACGGAGCCGAGCGACTCGGGGACGACGAGCGTGTCGAGGACGCCGGTACGCCACTTCTCCAGGCGATCGTCGTAGCGCGCACTCGCCGGGTTGCCGCTCTGCCCGCCGGGATAGATGGCGAGCGCGGTGCGCCGGCCGTTCGCGTACTCGACGATCATGCGCCAGCTCGCGCCATGACTGCGGCGCGCGCCCGAGGCGGGTGCGACGGTGCCGTTGCCGCTCGTGACCGAGAGCGCCGTGCGCGAGAAGCCCGGGAGACGCAGCAGGTGGTTCACGTTGATGCCACCGGCCTTCGACCAGGCCCACGTCGGGCCGGCCGGGCCACGGGCGGTGACGAGCGAATCGTAGGCCGCCTTGATGGCGCCGACGACGATCGCGCGTCGCGTCTCGCGCGCGTCGGTGCGGCGATCGTCCCACCAGGCGCTCGCCGAATCGCGCAGCAGCGCGACGAGCGCGAGCCCGCTCGGATCGCCGACCGCATTGCTGCCGCCCGCCGGCACGAGCTCGTCCCACGCGGCGCGCGCGACGCGGCGCGCCGCCTGCTCGAACAGCACCGGCGCCTGCGCCTCGAGCGTGTAGCGGAAGTCCCACGCGCGGAGCAGCGCCAGTGCGGGCGCGATGGAGGGATCGTCCTGCGCGGCCGCGAGCAGGAGCGGGACGAGCGTGCGTGCACGTGCGCTGAGCGGGTCGGTCTGCCACCGCCGCATCGTCTCGACGGTCACCGCCGTATCGCCGCGCAGGAGCTCGTTGAGCCGCACCGCGCGCCACGGATCGGCCCAGTGCGAGCCGAGGTAGGTCGGCACGACCGCCGGGTCGACGGGCTGCTGGTTGGCGCTCACCAGGAAGCCCTGCGCGGGATCCACCGCCTGCGGGTACCGCTCGATGGGCAGCGTGCCGGTCCAGTCGTTGGCGGCGCTCCGTCCGTCGACGAGGTAGCCGCCGTTCACGCCCGGACCGCGCACCGGATAGGTCCCCTGCGACCGGATGCCGATGCTGCCGGCACGGTCGACGACGAGCATGTTCTGCGACGGCGTGCGGAAGCTCGTCATCGCCCGCTGGAACTCGGCCACCGACGTGGCGCGCGTGGCGGCGATGAGCGCGTCGATCTCGCGCGACGGATCGTGCGCCGTCCAGCGGAAGCTCACGAAGCGCCCGTCCTGCACGAGGACGGGGCCGCGATGCGAGACGAGCAGCTCCTCGGCCGTGATCGTGTCGCCGGCCGCGTTGCGGTAGAACTCGCGCCGCTTCGTGAAGTCGCGCCAGGCGCCGTCGACCTTGTAGCGCGTCGGTTTCG
>JALOPO010000532.1 GCA_025453855.1 Gemmatimonadaceae bacterium | reverse complement strand
CTCGACGTGCCGCATGCGGCTCGCGGGCCAGCGACCATCCAGCTCGAGTACCACGACGTGGCGGCCGGCGAGCGTGGCGGGGAGCGCGCCGCCGGCGACGTCGGCACCATCGAGGCGCATGCGCGAGAGGGCGCTCCCCGTGCCGCGGACCGTGATGTCGAGCGTCGCACCACGCCAGCGCACGCCGCGCAGCGTCCGCTCGCCCGCGTACGTCGGCGGGACCATCGGGGCGAAGTGCAGCGAGTCGGCGCCGAACCGGAGCCCGAACAGCACGCGGTACTGCATGGCGAGCAGCCCCGCGACGCTCCACAGCTGCCGGTCGGAGTTGAGCGCCGTCCCCTCGAAGTGGCCCGTCCCGGCCACCATGTTCTCCTTGTTCGTGAGGAAGAGCGCGGTGCCGCGCAGCAGCGAGGCGAGGCCGTGCTCGACGACCGCCGTGTTCCGCACGTCGGCGGCGGCCCAGGTCGCGAACGCGGTCACGAACGGCCAGATGCTCCCGTTGTGGTAGAAGCGCTCGTCGGGGATGAAGGGCCAGAAGGTCGGCGTCCCGAAGTCGACCTGCGGTGCGGCCGCGACCAGTGCCGCACCGCGTGCGCTGTCGGCGACGCCCTGCAGCACGGTGAGCGCGAGACCGAGCGCCTCGGCACGCGGCGAGACCGACGGCGACAGGCGCCCGTAGCGGAACTGGCCGTACCACCCGGTGCCGGGGAGCCAGAGGTGCGTGTCGATGGCGCGACGCAGCGAGTCGGCCATCGCGTCCCACGCCGTGGCGCGCAGCTCCCTCGTGCCACCGATGGCGAGCGGTGCCGCCACCGTGTCGCCGAGTGCGCGCGCCATGCGGGCCAGGATGCGGTAGGCGCCGTGGTGCACGGCATTCGTGCCGATCGCCTGCGACTGGTAGATGTCGGCCGGTTGCATCCAGCGCGGATAGCTCTGCTCGCGCCAGTCGAGGAAGCTCGACTCGCCGTTGGCGAGCCCCGTCGCCGGGTCGATCACCGCATGCCGATCGGCCGCCACGGAACGCGCGAGGATCGCGTAGGACCGCGGGAGCCAGTCGCGATCACCGGTCACCGCGTAGAGCTCCCAGGCCGCGAGCGCCCACGTGAGCCGGTCACTCGAGATCGGCCAGGAGCCGCCGGTACCCGTGTCCTGGATGATGCGCCCGGTCGAGTCGACCTTCGCCAGGAGGCTCGTGCGCACGGCATCGGGTGCGACGATCGCGAGCGCGAGCAGCGACGCGAAGGAGACGTCGCGCGTCCAGACGCCGGGCCACTTGGCGCCGGCCGACAACGCCCCGTCGGTGCGCACGAGCTGCGTCAGCTCCTCGAGCGAGAGCCGGTAGGTGGCATCGAGCAGCGGCTCGGGCGACTCGAGTGCCGGGAAGGCGTCGAGTGCCGCCCGGCGTGCCCAGATCGCGCGCCCGTCGGCGAGCCGCGACCGCGAGTAGTCGGTCCGGAACGCGAGCGTCGTCTCGTAGATCCCGTCGCCATCGGGATCGAGGAGATCCTGCGCGGCGCCGCGCGGCACGGCGCGGATGTCCCACGTGAGCGGCTCGGTGTCGCCGATCACGGTCACGCGCTCGAGACGCGTGAGGCGCGCCCCCTGCGGCGGCGTGTAGCCGCCGCTGTCCCGGATGGCACCCAGGACATGGCGGAGGTCGAGGCGGATGGTGACGCGCGCCTCCCCTTCCTCGCCCGCCTCGCGCACGGGGCGCGGGATCGCGGCCTCGGGCGCGCGGCCGAAGACGTACGCCGGCGTCACGATGCGACCATCGCGCGGGCGCAGGTTGATGAGCTGCTCCGTGCCGGGGGCGAACTCGTTGTCCGCGCCGTTCAGGCGCAGGTTGATGAGCTGCTCCGTGCCGGGGGCGAACTCGTTGTCCGCGCCGTTCAGCCCGAACTTGAAGTGCACCTCGCGCGCGGCGCGCGGATAGCTGGAGACGAGCGTGTCGCGCCCAAGTGCGCGTGCCTCGAAGTCGCCCTGTCGCACGGCGTCACGCCCGATCTCGAAGCGCTCGTTGCGATGGAGCGCGTCCTGTGCGGTGAGCGGTCGTGTCGCGCCGCCAAGCAGCGCCGCGGCGATGGCAAGGCCGCGCGGCACGCGCACTCCGCGCGCCGGCCGAGCCTCACCGCCCATCGCCACCACGCGCCGCGTCCATCGCCGACGCCCACTCCTCGACCTCCGCACCGACCACCACGTGCACGACGTCGTCGCGTACACGCCACGTCGCGGCCGCGCCGGCGTGCTCCGCCGCACCCTCGTCCACGCGGCCGGCGTCGTGGAGCGTGACGCGGAGCCGCGTCGCCGCGATCGGTGCGACCGCGACGATGTTCGCCGCGCCGCCGAGCGCCTGCACCAGCGACGCCCCCTGCGCGCGTCGTGCCGGCGTGAGTGCGGCGGCCGTCAGGCGCGGGGGCGCCGCGGCACGCGCCACCGGCGCTGCGACGACCACCGGCGCGATCCCGGCGCCGCGCATCCACTCCTCCATCTCCCCCTTGAGCAATTCCGACCGCGTGCCGAAGATCGCCTGCACCCCGCTCCCCACGCGCATCACCCCACTCGCGCCGAGCCCCTTGAGCGCGGCGTCGGTCGCCTTCGCCGGATCGTGCAGGTCGACGCGCAGCCGCGTGATGCACGCGTCGAGGGCGCGGATGTTGCCCGCGCCACCGAACGCCGCCACCAGCCGGCCGGCCATCGTCTCGTCACCGGCCGTCGCACCCGCCGCCTCACTGTCGGCACCCGCCTCCTGCTCGGGCTCGCGCCCGGGCGTCCTGAGGTCGAGCCGCCGGATGACGACGCTGAACAGCACGTAGTACA
>JALOPO010000073.1 GCA_025453855.1 Gemmatimonadaceae bacterium | reverse complement strand
GGGGGTCCCACCGGGGATCGCGGCAACGACGTCGTCACCGTCCGCACCACGGGCACCGCCTTCCCGTTTCCCGGCTATCTCGAGAACATCGTGCGACAGATCGCGCTCAACTTCGCCCCGCGCGGCGGCGGCACCGGCTTCCGTGCCGACGTGGCCTTCACCATCCAGCGCGACGGGACGGTGAGCGACCTGCGCCTCGTGAACCGCTCCGGCAACTACGGCTTCGACATGGAATGCCTCGGCGCCGTCGAGGCGGTGGGGAGTCGCAAGGGCTTCGGCCCGCTCCCGAACGGCTTCCGTGACGACGCGCTGCCGGTCGTCTTCAGCTTCGATCCGCGGACGCTGCGATGACCGGTCGCACGACGGTGGCGCGCGTGCTGCGCCGTGTCGGCACGCACCGCGGTCGGCGCATTGCGCTCGCGCTGGTCGCGACCTGCGGCGCGGCGCTCCCCCTCGCCGCGCAGCAGCCCGGCGTGCGCCTCGGCCTGCTCTACGGTGAACGCGGTGCGCGCCCGGGGATCATCGTCCTCCCGATCGCCGGCGCGAACGGCGACTCGCTGCGCGCGATCCTCGCCCGTGATCTCGACTTCGGCGATCGCGTGACGGTGGCCGAGGCGAGCGCCACGCTCGGGGCACCGGCACCGGGGGCGGCGCTCAACTATGCGCTCGCGCAGAAGCTCGGTGCCGCCGGGGTGGTGCAGGGGATCGTGCGCGGTGCGGCGCTCGAGATCGTGCTCCACGACGTGGCGCAGAAGCGCGTGCTGCAGCGCGCCACGGTGCCGCTCCCCGCTCCGGCGCTCACGCCCGCGTGGCGTCGCGCCGTGCATGGCGCGAGCGACCAGCTCGAGGAGTGGATCAGCGGCACGCGCGGGATCGCGGCCACGCGCATCGCGTATGCGCAGGGCGGGCGCATCTGGGTCATCGACAGCGATGGCGCCAACGCGCAGCCGATCACCGGCAGCGGTGCGCTCTCGCCGTCGTGGCATCCGCTCGGCGAGTCGATCGCGTACGCGGAGCTGGAGAGCGCGGGAAGCGCGATCCGCGTCACCGACCTGCGCGGCGGGACGCGCACCATCGTCGAGCCGCGTGGCCTGAACATCTCGCCCGTCTTCACCCCCGACGGCACGGGCATCGCCTACGCGCATGGCGACGACGTGGGGACCGATCTCTGGCTCGCACCGGCCGGTGGCGGGCGCGGTCGCCGCATCGCGCTCGGGCGCGGCAGCGACAACGCCTCGCCGAGCTTCAGCCCCGACGGGCGGCGCCTCGCGTTCACGTCGGGGCGCGCGGGGACGCCCGAGGTCTACATCGCCGACGCGGACGGCACCAACGCCGACGTGCTGGCCGCGCTGAGCACGCAGGCGCAGTCGTATCGCGCCAGCCCGGACTGGTCGCCCGACGGGCGCGCGATCGCCTTCCAGTCGCGCGTGGGGGGCGTCTTCCAGGTGGTGGTGGCGACGCTGCGCGATCGCTCGCTCAAGCAGGTGACGCTCGAGGGGGCCAACGAGGATCCGTCGTGGGCGCCGGATGCGCGCCACCTCGTGGTGAGCTCCAGCCGCTCCGGTGCGCGACAGCTCTGGGTCGTCGATCCCGAGACCGGGCGTGCCCGTCAGCTCACGCGGAACGCGGGCGCCCGGCTGCCGGCCTGGTCGCCACGGCTCGCGCGCTGACTCTTCTCCCGATCGTCCCTCTCCTCGATCTTCCCTGCATGCCCTTCCTTCCGTTCTCTCCGATGGGGCGCCGCCTGGCGCCTGTCGTGTTCGGCCTTGGCGCGCTCGTGGGCGCTGCCGGCTGCCGCACCAATCGCCCCGTGCCACCGGTCGGCACGCCGGCCGTGGGGCCCGACACCGCGGCCCAGCGCCTCGCGCGCGAGGCCGCGACCCGCGATTCGCTGGCACGCCTGGCCCGTGAGCGCGCCGCACGCGACTCGGCCGAGGCGGCGCGTGCCGGCGCCGACGCCGCAGCGCTCGAGGCCGCACGCAGCACGCTCACGGCGCCGGTCTACTTCGCCTACGACGCCAGCGAGCTGTCCGACGACACGCGGGCCAAGCTCGATGCCAAGCTCGCGATCCTGCAGCGGCTCCCCACGGTGACGCTCCGTATCGCCGGCCACACCGACTCGCGTGGGGCGGCCGAGTACAACCTCGCGCTCGGCCTGCGCCGCGCGAGTGCGGCGCGCAAGTATCTCGTCGATCGTGGCATTGCGGCGTCGCGCCTCGACGTGGTGAGCTTCGGGGCCGAGCGCCCGGCCGCTGCGGGCGAGGGTGAGGACGCCTGGGCGCAGAACCGGCGCGACGAGTTCGAGGTCACGGGCGGCGGCGCGTCGCTCGGGCGGGGGCGCTGATGCGGCGACCCGCGCCGCGGCGCCTGCTCGCGATCGCCGCGATCCCGCTGCTCGGCGGCTGCATCGCCACCTCGCAGCAGGTGCAGCAGCTGCAGGACGAGGTGCGCACCATGCGCAGCGAGGCCGCGGTCCGCGACTCGCTCGTGCGGCAGCGCCTCGGTCGTGAGCTGGACAGCGTGCGCACCACCGTCTCTCTGCTGCGTGACTCGCTCCTCGACTTCCGCGCCTACGTGACGCGCACGCAGGGGCAGGTGCTCGGCGACCTCGGCTCGGTGCGCGAGGGGTTGATCGAGGTGCGCCAGCTCACGGGGCAGAGCCAGAGCCGCATCGTGGAGCTGCGCGCGGAGCTCGAGCAGCGCAACACGCTCCTGCAGCAGCAGCCGGCGCCATCGGCCGGTGGCACCACGCCGCCATCGCCGTCGCCGACGGCCGCGGCGCCGGCGGCGCCGGGACCCAGCCAGCTCTACACGATGGCGCTCGACCAGCTCCGTCGCGGGAGCACGGCGGCGGCGCGTGCGGCCTTCACCGACTTCCTGGCGCAGTACCCGTCGCACGCGCAGGCCGGTGACGCGCAGTACTACCTGGCCGAGACGCTCGAGCGCGACAACAAGGGCGAGGATGCCGAAGCGGCGTACCTGGCCACCTACAGCAAGTACGCGTCGTCGCCCAAGGCGCCGACCGCGATGTTCAAGCGCGCGACGCTCCTCGAGAAGCAGGGGAAGGCGCCGCGCGCCCGCGAGGTGCTCGAGGCGCTCGTGAAGAGCTATCCGCGCAGCGACGAGGCGGAGCTGGCGCGCGATCGGCTGAAGGGGTGACGGAGCGACCGATGGCGAAGAGCGCGAACCCGGTCACGGAGATGCCGTTCCTCGACCACCTGGAGGAGCTGCGCGAGCGGCTCATCAAGGTGATCGTGGCGCTCGCCATCACCGTGGCCGCGGCCTTCGTGCTGGTCGTCAAGTTCAACGCCATCGCCTTCCTCGCGCAGCCGATCCAGCCCTTCCTCGGGGGCAAGAAGCTCGTCTTCACGCATCCCGGCGACAGCTTCACGATCACGATGACGGTCTCGCTGGGCATCGGCTTCGTGCTCGCGGCGCCGGTGATCCTCTACCAGCTCTGGGCCTTCGTCTCGCCCGCGCTCTACCAGCGCGAGAAGCGGATCGTGATCCCGGTGCTGGTGGCCGCGACCTTCCTGTTCGCGCTCGGCGCGTCGGCGGCGTACTTCCTGGTGCTGCCGTTCGCGCTCCAGTTCCTGCTCGGCTTCCAGAGCGAGGCGCTGGAGGCGATGATCACCGCGCGCGACTACTTCGACTTCGCGACGTCGCTCTGCCTGGTGATGGGCGGCGTTTTCGAGCTCCCGATCCTGATCGTGGCGCTCACGGCGCTCGGCGTGGTGACGCCGATGCAGCTGCGCTCGTGGCGGCGACAGGCGCTGGTGGTGTCGATCGTGGCCGCGGCGATCATCACCCCCGGCGACCTGGTGACGACGACGCTCATGCTCATGGTGCCGCTCTACGGCCTCTACGAGGCGAGCATCATCGCGAGCGCGATCGTGCACCGTCGCCAGCAGCGACGGGCGATGGCGGCGGGTGCGGAGCAGGAGGCGCTGGCGTGACGCGACGCCGGCGCGTCGCCCGGGCCCTCGGCCTCGTGGGCGCCGCGCTCGCGGCGCTCGCCGCGCCGGCACGGGGGCAGCAGCGTCCGCAGCCCCCGCGTCCCGCCCCGCCGACCACGGCGCGTGACACCATTCGCCGCCCCGCCACGGGGCGGCCGCTCACGCCGCAGGATTCGGCCGCGCGCGACTCGGTGGTGCGCGACAGCATCCGCAGGAACCTGGTGCAGTGGGCCGAGACCGACTCGGTGATCGACGAGCTCCTCTCGCGCCAGGGCTACACCGTCACGCGCTACCAGGGGCGGCGCGTGATCTTCGACGCGCAGCCGCGACGCGTGCTCCGGCTCGAGCGCGACAGCAGCGCGCGCGCTGCGGTGGGGCGCGACCAGACGCTCATCGTCAGCGACACCATCATCTACGACGACTCGATCCGCGTCATCCGCGCCTACGGCCGCGAGAACGTCATCCGCGACCCGTCTCGGAACGACGACGTGATCAGCAACGGGTCGCTCACCTACAACCTGCGCGACCGCACCGCGCAGGTGGGGGCGGTGCGCACCACGATCGAGAGCGGGCAGAAGTACTACGTGCAGGCCGAGCGCGGCGCCTTCGCCGACGACAGCACGGGGGAGGAGGCCGAGTTCTTCGGGCGCTCGGGGAGCCTCACGACGTGCGAGGATTCGCTCCCGCACTACCGCTTCCAGTCACGCGAGCTGAAGCTGATCCGCGGGCGCATCGCGGTGGGACGGCCGGCGGTGCTCTACATCTACGACGTCCCGGTCTTCTGGCTCCCGTTCATCTTCCAGGACATCCGGAGCGGGCGCCGCAGCGGGATGCTCACGCCGCGCTTCGGCTTCAGCGACATCGTGCGCCAGAACCGGACGTACCGGCGCAACATCGAGAACCTCGGCTACTACTTCAACTTCAGCGACTACCAGGATCTCTCGGTCTGGCTCGACTGGCGTTCGGGGGCCAGTCCGCCGCAGGGGACGCCGGGCGCGGGGGGCGGCGGCTTCATCCCGTTCGATCCGGGCTTCGTGCGCTTCAGCGGCGAGTGGCGCTACCGGTGGCTGAACCGGTTCCTCGGCGGGCGCATCGGCGTGAGCCAGACGCGCATCTTCAACGGGGACGAGCAGCTCACGGTCGCCTGGACCCACCAGCAGGAGTTCAGCAAGCGGACGCGCCTCACCGCGGACGTGAACTTCACGAACAACACGCAGGTGCAGCGGCAGGTGGGCTTCAACGCCGCGCAGGTGCTCGGCACGATCCGCTCGTCGCTCAACTTCCAGACGCAGCGCGGGCCGTTCAGCATCTCGGCCGGCGGCAACCGAACCCAGTACCCGGGGCGCCCGCAGGTCGACCAGACGCTGCCGACGCTGAGCATCTCGTCACGGCCGCTCACCATCGGCGGCTTTGCCACCTGGACGCCGGCGCTCAGCGCGAGCGAGACGCGCACCACCGACCAGCCGACGAATGGGCAGAACAGCTTCCTGTTCTCGCCGCGGGCGGGCGGTGGCGTCGACAGCATCCCGGTCCCGCAGAACCGGCGCGGCACCTCGCTGTCGTTCGATACGCCGATCACCTTCGGCCGCGTGAGCGAGAACGGCACCCCGAGCGGCTTCGCCGTGAGCTTCCGCAACAGCTTCCGGCTCCAGGACGACGCCAACACCTTCCTGCAGCAGCGCGCCGTCGAGGAGGTCGTGCCGAACGCCGCGGGCGGGCTCGACACGGTGAGCACGACGCGCTTCTTCAACGGCTTCACGCAGACCACGCTCGACTGGCAGACCGCGCTCGAGATCCCCGCCGCCTTCGGGCGCGGCACGTGGAACATCACGCCGTCGGTGCAGTTCGTGAACACCGACCCGAATGCGTTCTTCGTGCGATCGACATTCAGCGGGGGGCGCTGGGTCGCGCAGTCCAAGCGTCCGCAGTTCTCCATCTCGGCCTCGCCGACCTTCTTCGGCTTCTTCCGTGGCGTCGGGCCGATCCAGCGCGTGCGGCACCAGCTCTCGCCGAACATCTCCTGGGCGGTCGCGCCGCGCGGCGACGTGAGCGACGAGTACCTGAGCGCGATCGGGCAGGCGCGGCGCGGCTACCTCGGTGCGCAGCCGCAGAACGTGATCAGCCTCGGGCTGCAGCAGAACTTCGAGGTCAAGCTGCGCCCCTCCGCCGACTCGGCCGACATCCCCGGCGCCGGGCGCAAGGTGCGCGCGCTCACCATCCAGACCGACCCGCTCTCGTACGACTTCATCCGCCTGCGCACCATCCGACAGCGCTCCGCGAACCCGTCGCAGGTCTCGGCGGTGCAGGGGCTCACCACCGATCGCTGGGGGCTCGGGCTGCGCAGCGACTTCCTCCCCGGCTTCGACTTCGGGATGCGCTGGTCGCTCTTCCTCGGCAGCACCGTGTCCGACACGGCCGAGTTCCGGCCGTACCGCGAGGAGATGCGCATGTCGCTCAACCTCGACCGGCAGACCGGCGTGATCGACTGGCTGGTGCGCAAGCTCGGCGGCGGCAAGTTCACCCCGGCGCAGTCGAACCTCACGGCGTCGGACTCCATGCAGCTCCGCAACAACCAGAACCAGGGGATGTTCGGGCAGCCGCTCGGCCAGCAGGCGCAGATCCGCCCGGCGACGTCGGTGATCCCGTCGGGGCAGGGGTGGCGCGTGAGCCTCAACTACACCGAGAACCGCCAGCGCCCGCCGCGCGGGACGAACTTCCTCGTGGTGCGCCCCGAGGACCGCTGCGAGCCGCTCCGGCTGTTCAACCCGATCCAGTACCAGCAGTGCCTCGTCACCGGGAGCGTCCTCCCGGGGATCGACCCGAACGCGGGACAGATCGGCCTGGGTGCGCCGATCATCGTCAACCCGCCCCTGCGCACGATGGCGGTGTCCACGAACTTCAACCTCACGCCCAAGTGGGCGGCGTCGTGGACGACGTCGTACGACATCACGCGCTCGCAGTTCGCGGCGCAGCAGGTCTCGCTGCAGCGCGAGCTGCACGACTGGCGCCTGAGCATGAACTTCACGCAGGCGCCGAACGGGAACTTCCTCTTCTCGTTCTTCATCGCCCTCAAGGCGCAGCCGGACATCCGGCTCCCGTACGACCAGCAGACCTTCCGTCGCCCCGACGCCGGGCGCTGATCCCGCCCGTCGCCCGCATGCTCTCGGCACGATTCAAGCCCTGGCACGTCCCGCTCTTCATCGGCAAGTACGCGTCGCTGCGCCTGCGCCGCATGCCGGTGCTGGTGCACTTCGAGGTCACGATGCGCTGCAACGCGCGCTGCGGCTTCTGCGACTACTGGAAGACGCCGGCCGAGGAGAAGGCGCGCGAGCTGCGGAGCTACGCCGATGCCGCTCGCCACTTCAACCCGATGCTCGTGACCTTCACCGGCGGCGAGCCGCTCCTGCGGCGCGACCTCGAGGAGCTGGTGGCCGGCGTGCGCGACGCGATCCGGCTCAAGTACATCATGCTCATCACCCACGGCGCGATGCTCTCCCGCGAGCGCGCCCGCGCGCTCTGGGACGC
>JALOPO010000072.1 GCA_025453855.1 Gemmatimonadaceae bacterium | reverse complement strand
CTCGAAGCGGAGCGTGTCGCCACGCACGTCCACGTGGCGGTTGCGCAGCGTGGTGAGGCCGTACGACTTGTTGGTGCGCGCGTACTCGTCGTTGCCGACCCGGATCGCCGTCTGCTCCATGAGGCTCACCACCGTGGCGAGCACGCGCTCGCGCGCGAGGCCGGTGCGCGCCAGGTCCTGCGCCAGTCGTGCGCGGAGACGCGGGAGCGCGCCGGCGAGCGCGAGCAGCCGCTCGAACTTCGTCTCGTCGCGCACCGCCCGCCACCGCTCGTGATAGCGGTACTGCTTGCGCCCGCGCGCGTCGCGCCCCGTGGCCTGGATGTGGCCATTCGCGATCGGACAGATCCAGACGTCGGTGTAGGCCGGGGGGATGGCGAGCTTCCGGATGCGCGCGAGCGTCGTCTCGTCGGTGACCGCGCTGCCATCGGGCTTCACGAAGCGGAAGCCGTCACCCTGCGTCACGCGCGTGATCCCCGGTCGCGTGTCGGTCACCCAGCGCAGCCCGGCCTGCTCGGCGTGATCGAGGGCGGCGGGGTCGGGGGTCACCGATGGCGTGCTCGTTGGCGCCGAAGGCGGTGCGGCGACGGACGTGGTGGACGAGCGCGTCGTCGTGCGACGGCGGGCGGCGGCTGGCATCGCGTGCTCCGAGTGGGCGTGGTGCCACGGAGCGAGTGCGATGCGCGTGCCGCGCACGGCCGTGTGCACCACCACGCACCAGACCGCCATGGCGCCGCGCGTGCCGTGACCGCGGATGCCGCCAGGCCGCCCGCCGCGTGTATCGCCCGCATGACGCTACGAGCGTGTGACCGGACCGTGCCGCGACGCATGCCCGAGGCTGGCGCCTCTCGATACTTCGACGTCCAACTCTTCCTGCCTCACCCACACCCAGGGGTCAGGCATGTTCGGCTCTTCTCGTCACAGGGCCGGCGCGGCGCGTGCCGTGCTGGCCTGTCTCGCGTCGTTCGCGCTCGGCGCGCTGCGACCCGACGCAGCAGTCGCGCAGGCCACCGGCCTCGTCACCGGGCGCGTCGTCGGCCCCGACGGCACGCCGGTCGTGACCGCCACGGTCGCCGTGACCGGCACGGCGCTCACCGCACGCGTCGATCGGGACGGCATCTTCCGCTTCGGGGCGGTGCCGACCGGCACGCAGTCCGTCACCGTCCGCGCGCTCGGCTACCGCCCGGTGACGCGCACCGTCGCCGTGAGCGCGACGACGCCGGTGCGCCTCGCCGTCGCCATGGAGATCACCGCCGCCGAGCTGCAGGGGATCCGCGTGCTCGGCGAGCGCGGCGGCCAGCTCCGCTCGGCCGAGCAGGAACGGCGCAACAACACCGTCGCCGACGTCATCTCGGCCGACGAGATCGGGCTCCTCCCCGACCAGAACGTCGCCGAGGCGGTGCAGCGCGTCCCGGGCGTCTACATGGAGACGACGCGCGGCGAGGGGCGCACGGTGTCGATCCGCGGCGTGGCGCCGAACCTCAACAACGTGACGCTCAACGGCCAGCCGATGGCCACCTCGTCCACCGACCGCGCGCAGACGCTCGACCTGCTCCCGGCGTCGATGGTCGCGAACATCGAGGTGATCAAGGCGGTCACCCCCGACATGGACGCGAACACCATCGGCGGCACGGTGAACCTGCGCACGCTCACCGCCTTCGATCGCCCGCGCCCCTTCCTCTTCGCGATCGCCGAGGGGCTGGTGCACAACCGGCAGGTGCCGTACGGCGACCGGCGCCAGCCGTACGAGTTCGACATGGTCGCGGGGCGCCGCTTCGGTCGCGACGGCACCGTCGGCGTGGTGCTCTCGGGGAGCTCGTCGCGCCGCGACAACGCGGTCTCGGTGCTCGACCCCGACGGCTGGATCCGCGTCCTGAACCGCACAACCGGCGACTCGATCACCGTCTCCAACGAGATCGAGCTGCAGGTCGCCGACAACGACCGCACGCGCAACAGCCTGAACGCCTCGCTCGACTGGCGCCCCCGCCCCGAGACGAACCTCTACCTGCGCGGCCTCTACACGCGCACCACGGAGCTCGAGCGCAACTCGGAGTTCGAGATCACCTTCACCGGCAACTACGAGTTCCCGCGCGGCTCGCTGGTGGGGCGCAACACGGCGAGCTCGATGGAGCTCGACATCAGCCGCGACCGCGAGACCGAGGACCTGTACTCGCTGAGCACCGGCGGCTCGCAGAAGTGGGGGGCGGTGACGCTCGAGCTCACCGGCGTCGCGACCCGCGGGCGGGCGCGCAGCTTGGGCCCCGATGCCACCTTCGAGAACCCCTCGGCGACCAACGTGCTGGCCCCGGTGGGACTCGACTTCTCGCGCTACTTCTACGGCGTGACGCCCGAGAACCCGGCCTTCGTCGAGAACCCGCGCAGCTACAACCTGAACGGCCTCGCCTTCAACCGGCGGAACTCGATCGACAACCTCTACATCGGCGCGGCGGACATGCGCGTCGACACGCGCTTCGGCCGCTTCCCGGCCTTCATGAAGTTCGGTGTCAAGGTGCAGGAGCGGAACCGCGACATCGACGAGTCGTCGGATCGCTACGGCAATGCCGCGCTCACGCTCGCCCCCTGGTCCGAGCCGGTGGTGGGCGGGCTGCAGGGCGCCGCCTCGCCCTACGTGCAGGGCTCCGTGGACGCCTTCGCGGACTGGGTGGACCGCAACGTGGGGCGCGACTCGCTCGCGCAGGACATGCCCAACAGTCGCGTGCAGCAGATCGACAACGACGCCTTCGTGCAGGAGCGGATCACCGCCGCCTACGCCATGGCCACGGCCGAGCTGGGACGGCTGACCGTCGTCACCGGCGCCCGCCTCGAGCAGACCGACGCCGCCGGCGAGTTCTACGAGCTGCGCGAGAACACGCGCCTCCCCGTCGGGCAGCGCTTCGAGTTCCCGACCGGGCTCACGCGCCGCACGAACACCTACGTCAACATCCTGCCGGCCGCGATCTTCAAGTACGAGGCGACCAACCGCCTCCTCTTCCGCGGCGCCTGGACGAGCTCCATCGCGCGCCCGCAGTTCACGCAGATCGCCAGCTTCACGCGCGCGAACTACATCCCCGACCAGGTCGTGGCGAACGCCTTCGACGGCACCGTCACCGACAACAACCCGACGCTCAAGCCGTTCGAGGCCGCCAACTTCGACCTCGGCGTCGAGTACTACCCGTCGACCGGCGGCCAGCTCTCGCTCGCCGGCTTCTACAAGATCATCGACAACCCGATCTTCACCTTCCGCTCCACCGAGCGGAACGTGACCTACGACGGGCGCTTCTTCACCGTGCTGCGCTACACCCAGCAGCGCAACGGCGACGCGGGACGCCTGGGCGGCGTGGAAGGGTCGTGGACGCAGCCGCTCTACTTCCTCCCCGGCGTGCTGAACGGCCTCGGCATCACCGCCAACGTGGCGTTCATCAGCTCCTCGCTGACCGTCGCCGGACGCAGCGACCGGCTGCCGTTCATCGGCCAGCCGGACCAGGTCATCAACCTCATCCCCTACTACCAGAAGGGGCCCTTCGAGCTGCGCGTCGCCCTCGCGCGCCGCAGCTCGTTCCTGAGCGCGCTCACGTCGCCGGGCTTCGACCGCTTCACCGAGTCGCGCAGCACGATCGACGTGAACCTGCGCTGGCAGCTCCGCGGCCCGGGGCTCGAGCTCCTGCTCACCGGCCGCAACCTCACCAACGCCCCCGAGGTCGGCTTCCAGGGCAACCAGGGGCAGTACGACCTGCACGTGCTCACCGGGCGGACCTTCTCGATCGGCCTTCGCACCACCCGCTGATGCGACGCGCGCACCACCCGCGGCGCGACGCACTCGTCGCGCTCTCGCTGACCACGCTCCTCGCCGGCTGCGCCGTGCGCGGCGCGCGGCCGCAGCCCGACGACGGCCGGCGCTGGCTGGCCGGCGACCACCACGTGCACAGCCGCTACAGCGTGGGCTGGAACGACTCCACGCAGCCGCCGACACCGATCATCGCCGGCGATGCACGCTATCCCATCCCGCGCAACGCCGAGATGGCGAGGCAGCACGGGCTGGCGTGGATGGTCTCCACCGATCACGGCGGCCCCAATCACTCCAAGGTCAACCTCGAACTCGCCTATCCCGAGCTGCGACAGTCGCGCGCCGCGGTCCCCGAGCTGATCCAGTTCTTCGGGATGGAGTTCGACACGCCGGCCGCCGACCACAGCTCGCTCATCATCCCGCACTCCGATCACGAGCACCTCGACCTGGCGGAGATCGAGCGCCGCTTCGCCAAGCGCGAGGCCTGGCCGCTCGACTACGGTCGGGACGTGGAGCCGCGCATGCTCGAGGCGCTGCGGCACATGGAGGCGCTCGCACGACGACCGATCGTGATCGCCAACCATCCCTCGCGATCGGCGCAGGGGCTCGGGCGCTACGGCCTCGACACGCCGGCCGAGTTCCGCGCCTGGCACGACGCGGCGCCGACCGTCGCCGTGGGGATGGAGGGAGCGCCCGGGCACCAGGCGAGTGCGCTCAACCGCGACGGGTCGATCGACAGCGCCGGCACGCGCGGCGGCTACGGGCGCCATCCCACCATGGGGGGCTTCGACCAGATGACCGCGCGGCTCGGCGGCCTCTGGGACGCGATGCTCGGCGAGGGACGCCGCTGGTGGATCACCGCCACCTCCGACTCGCACCTGCACTGGCGCGAGGGCGGGAGCGACTTCTGGCCCGGCGAGTACGCCAAGACCTACGTGCTCGCGAAGCGCACGCACGACGACATCCTCGACGGCATCCGCAGCGGGCGTGTCTTCGTCACCACCGGCGACCTGGTCTCGCAGGTCGAGGTCGTGGCCGAGGCCAGTGGTGCGCGCGCGGCGACGATCGGCGGGACGCTCACGCTGGCGCGTCGCGGCGACGTGCGCGTCACGATCCGCGTGCGTGATCCCGAGGCGCCCAATCACGCCGGCCGCCGGCCGCGCGTCGCGCGCATCGACCTGATCGTGGGCGACGTCACCGGCCCCGCCGCCGATCGCACGCTCGACGTCAATCCGACGACGCGCGTCGAGCGTCGCTTCACCGCCGCCGACTGGCGCGCCGACGGCGAGTGGCTGGTGATGGAGCACGTGCTCCGCGACGTGCACCACACCGGCTACCTGCGCGTGCGCGGCACCGCCGGCAGCGAGCTCGAGCCCACGCCCGATCCGAAGGGCGAGGACCCGTGGTCCGACCTCTGGTTCTACGCCAATCCCGTCTTCCTCGTCATCCGCTGAGGCCCACGTGACCCGCTCCCTCGTCGCGACGCTGCTCGTCGCGCTGCTGGCCGTTCCGCTGGCGCGCGTCACCGGCCAGGCACCGATCGGCGCGCCCGCCGCCGACTCCACGCGCCTGCCCGCCGCGCTCTTCGTCACCTGGGATGGCGATCCCACGACCACGGTGAGCATCGACTGGCACCTGCACGCGGGGACCGACCTGCCGACGATCGCCGTGCGCGGCCCCGGGCTCCGCGGCTGGCGCACGGTGACCGGCGAGCCGGTGGTCTTCCCGCACTCCACGCGCCACGTGCGCCGCGCGCGGATCACGGGGCTCCGCCCCGGTGCGACCTACCGCGTGCGCGTCGCCGATCGCACGTACACGTATCGCACGATGCCCGCGCGCCTCGACGCGCCGATCGTCTTCGCCGAGGGCGGTGACACGCAGCCGGACGACGCGACGTTCGGCGCGACCAACCGCATGGTGGCGCGGCACGACGTGGCCTTCGCGCTGATCGGCGGCGACCTGGCGTACAGCAACGGCGACCCGCGGCTGGTGGCGCGCGAGGAGCGCTGGTTCGAGACGGTCTCGCGGACGCTCGTCACCGACCAGGGGCGGCTGATCCCCGTGATCGCCGGCATCGGCAACCACGAGGTCTTCGGCGCCCGCGACACGAGCGCCGCGTTCGCGGAGATGATCGCGCGCACCGGCGTGCGCGTCGGCGACGCGACCTACTATCGCGCGCTGCACGCCCACGCGCGCGAGCGGCAGCACGGCGTGATCGACGTGGGCGACTACCTCTCGCTGGTGCTGCTCAACACCGGGCACACGATGCCGATCGCCGGCGAGCAGACCGAGTGGCTGCGCACCACGCTCGCGTCGCGGCGCGCGGTGCCGCATCTCTTCCCCGTCTACCACGTGCCGGGCTTCCCGTCGGTGCGCGCGTACGCCGCGTCGAACAGCGCGGCCGTGCGGGCGCACTGGGTGCCGCTCTTCGAGGAGGCGGGGGTGCGCGCGGCCTTCGAGCATCACGACCACGCCTACAAGCGCACGATGCCGATCCGCGCCGGCCGGCCCGACACGTCGGGGGTGACCTACCTCGGCGACGGCGCGTGGGGGGCCGGGCCGCGGCCGATCGGCCGTGACCACCAGGGCGAGGCGCAGTGGTACCTGCATCGCACGGCGTCGACTCGACATGCGATCATCGTGACGCTCGACCGGAACTCGGCGCACTTCGCAGCGCGGGACACGACCGGGGCGGTGATCGACAGCGTGCGGGTGCCGCGGCGGGCGGGGGACGTCGCGCCGGCGGCATCGCGCGCCGGGCGCCAGTGACGTGCGCGATCGTCCCGATCAGCGCGCCATCGCGCAATCGCTCGCCCGCCCGCGACGCGCCGCGCGGAGTTCGGCCACGCGGAGGATGCGCTCGTGCTTCGAGCCGCGCGCCCGCGAGACCGAAGCCGGCCACAGGTCGGCGAGGACCTCGACGGTCTACGCGGCCGTTCCCGGACGCCGTGCGGCACCGGATGGACTCGAGTCACCGACTTCGCGCGGGAATCGCGCGCGACGCGCCGCCGGTGCGCTCGACGCGAGTGCACGGAGCTCGCCATCGAACTCCCACGTCCCCGCTCCGTCACAGGCGTGGAAGGCGCTCCCGCGCATGCCCGTCGTGACGCCGCGATAGACGCGCTTCGACGTGCTCGGCGACACCAGCGAGCCGATGGCGTCCAGCGCCTTCGCCAGCTCGCGCACTTGCGCGGCCGACGGCCATCGCGGATGGGCCGCCGGCGAGTTGTAGCGCCACGTCCGGTAGCGCGGCCCGTCGCGCATCTCGGCCACGATCGTCCAGCCATCCAGCATGCGCACGCTGTCATCGGGGAGGGCGGACGGGTCGGGGATCGTCCAGAGCCCCGCGGCTTCGACGGCCCGCAGCACCTCGCTCCAGGGCGGATCGCGCCGGAAGCGTGCGCGACAGATGCCGGCGTCATCGCTGCGCGCGAAGCCGTCGCACACCCCCTCGAGCGACTGGCGCATCATGTCGTCGACCATCAGGTTGCCCCCACGGCGCTCGCCGCCGTGCCCGATGGGCCAGTGCAGGATCAGCTCGCCGCCGACCGTGCCCGGGCCGGCGACGAACCGGTACAGCTCCTTCGGCACTCCGATCTCGACCTGCGTCCAGAGGCGCACCTCCCGCTCACCGGGACGGCTGCGGACGAGCCGCAACGGCTCGAGCCCTGCCGCGTGCGCCGCCGCATCGAAGTGACCGAAGTAGAG
>JALOPO010000071.1 GCA_025453855.1 Gemmatimonadaceae bacterium | reverse complement strand
GTGATCGCGAAGGCCCACAGCCAGCCGCACGGCAGCAGCGTGGTGAGGAGGCCCAGCGTCGCCGCGCGCACCGGCGCGGGCTGCTGCGCGACGCGCACCAGCGCCCCGCGCAGCGCTGCCGGTGCGCGCCCGGTCAGCGGGAGCGCGGGGAGTCGCACGCCACCCGCCCGCAGGGCGGCGGCGCTGCCCCAGAGCACCATCAGCACGCCGGCCACGATCGCGGCCGGCCGCGCCACGCCGGCGATGGCACCGGCGCGCGTGAGCGATGCGCCGGCCAGGCCGGCGATCGTGCCGAGCGCGAGATACGAGACGAGTCGGCCGACGTTGTACGCCACGTGCGCCGCCCAGTCGGTGCGACCGCGCGCGCCGCCGGCATACGCGCAGACGAAGCCGCCGCACATCGCGGCGCAGTGCGCGCTGCCGACGAGGCTCGCGACCCAGACCGAGGCGACGAGGGCGAGCACGCCGCTACCGCCGTGCCACCGCGGGCGACGTATCGATGCGGAGCACCTGCGCAAAGCGCGCGTCGCCGCGCACCGCACTCACGGTGAACTCGTACAGGCCGGCGCGCACGAGCGGGAGCGTGACCGCGTAGCCGTCACCGGCGGCGATCGCCGTCGACTGCTCGGCGTGACGCGCATCCCCGTTCCAGCGCGCGCGCACGGTGACGCGCGCATCGCGCACCGGCGCCCCCGCGCGATCGCGGAGCGTGACGGCGAGCACCGCCTGCGCCCCCGCATGCCGCACCACGTCGACGTCGGCCGTCCACCCCAGCGCGGCGCTGGCGGTGGCGGCGGCCTGCGCCTGGTCCCAGTTCACCGCCTTGCGGTAGTAGTCGGGCTCCGCGTTCACGCCGCCATCGGCGCCGGCGATGCGCAGCACCCACATGTTGAGCGCGACCGTCGCCACCAGCGCGGCGACGATCCCCCACACCCAGCGCTGCCCCGCCCGCCGCTCGGCCGCCGTGACGGTGCCCTGATCCGCGCGACGCTCGGCGCCCGGCGCGTCGGACATCGGCGCGGCCGCATCGCGACGCGCGGCGGTGACCGGTGCGGGGCCCTGCCCAGCGGTGATCGTTCCCATCGGTGCCTTCCTCAGTTGGCGGCCGGCACCGCGGCCGGCCCGACGAGCTTGTACGGCTTCTCGACGGTCACGTCGCTGCCGTCGGTGACGCGCACGAGGATGTCGCGCCGGCCGTCGCGGATGGCCGACGGCGGGAGGAGCACGAAGACGCTCGTCTCGGCCATCGCCCCCGGTTCGACGGGGAGCGGATTGACCGGTGCGACGAGCTGCGCCTCGGGGACCGTGGGGAGCGAGATGCGGTACGCGTGCGGCCGTCCCGACTCGTTGCGGATCTTGACGCGCACCATGTTGATCACGCGCCCCGTTGCCGAGTCGACGGTGAACGGCGCGCCCGCGCCGCGCAGCACCGTGACCTCGGCCGAGTCCTTGTGGAGCACGAGCCAGGTGAAGGTGCCGGTGAGCGCGGTGAGCGCGGTGCCGTAGATCACGGTGCGGGTGCGCAGGTAGCGCGTCCGTCCGCCCTCGAGCTCGTGCCGCGACGTGTAGCGGATGAGCCCCGGCGGCTTGCCGATCTTCTGCATGATGCTGTCGCAGGCATCGATGCACTGGGTGCAGTGCACGCACTCCATCTGCAGCCCGTCGCGGATGTCGATGCCGGTCGGGCAGGTCTGCACGCAGGCGCTGCAGTCGATGCAGTCGCCGCGCGCACCGGGCGGCGCGTCGGCGAGGCCGAGCGCGAGCGGATCGGCGAGGAGGAGCGCCGTGTCGGAGCGGACCGGGGCCGTCACCGGTGCCGCGCCGGTGCTCGCGACGGCGCCGGCGTCACCCGCCGCACGCCCTGCCGCCTTCGCCTTGCCGCGCGGCTCGCCACGCTTCGCGTCGTAGCCGACGATGAGCGCGTCGCGATCGAGCATCACGCTCTGGATCCGCCCGTAGGGGCAGACGACGAGGCAGGTCTGCTCGCGGAACCAGGTGAAGTTGAAGAAGAGCGCACCGGTCACCGACGCCATGATCACGAACGGCGTCCAGTGCTCGCGCGGCGACTGCGTCATCCAGCGGGCGAGCGTCTCGGTGCCGACGTAGTAGGCGAGGAAGGTGTGCGCGAGGCCACCCGCGATGACGAGGTAGACCGCCCACTTGGCGTACCGTCGCCACATCGGCGCCTGGCCGCGATCGATCTGCAGCGTGCCGGTGCGCCCGCCCTCGAGGAGGTACTCGATGGGGCGGAAGAGGTGCTCGAGGAAGACCGTCTGCGGGCAGCCCCACCCGCACCAGACGCGCCCGAAGAGCGCGGTGAAGAGGAAGATCGAGACGAAGGCGCCGAGGAAGAGGACCTGGAAGAGGACCGTATCCGTCGGATAGAAGGTCGTCCCGAAGAAGGTGAACTCGCGCCGCGCGAGGTCGAGCAGCACCGCCGGCTTGCCGGCCATGCGCAGATGCGGCAGGCCGATGAAGATCACCATGAGGACGTACGCCACGATCCGGCGCCGCGTGAGCCACGGCCCCTCCGAGAACTTCGGCCGCACGTAGCGACGCGACCCGTCCTCGTTGAGGGTCGGGAGCACACGCAACGCGGTCTTCGGGGGCGCGTAGCTCCCGGGACCCGGTGCCGATGGCGACTCCGGCGCCTTCGGCACCGCGAACTGCGGAGTCATGGACTCATCCTCCGGAGGCCGTGGCCTCGCGGGATGCGGTCGGGCGGCCACCGGCATTCGCCGGGGCGGCAGCCGTCGGCGCCTCGGACGCCGCGGTGGGGACGATCGTCGCCGACGGGGCGGCCGGCGCGGCACCGGTGACCGGCGCCTTCACGTCGGTGAGCGTGACCGCGTCGCCCTGCGGCGCCTTGCCGTTGGCGACCGCCGTCCCCTGCAGCGAGAGCACGTACGCCGAGACGTCGTTCACCTGCGCCGGCTTGAGCACCGCGTTCCACGCCGGCATCCCCTTGGCGGTGACGCCCTCGTTGATGACGGTGATGATGTCGCTCGCCGACTTCACGTGCAGCCAGTAGGCGTCGGCGAGGTTGGGGCCGATCATCCCGCCGCCGTCGGCGCGGTGGCAGCTCGCGCACATCTTCGTGAACGTCTCCTTGCCGGCGGCGATCGCGCGCGCGTCGCCGACCATCGCCACCAGGTCGGCGTCGCCCATGCGCGGCTTGTTCGCCTCGGCCTGCGCGAAGACCGCCGCCGCCTGCGTGCTGTCGGCCCGGTACTCGGCGATCACCGACTCGTTGCCGCCGGTGCCGGGCACCTTGAGCCAGTAGAGGAGCCCGAAGACCATCGAGGCGTAGAAGCCGTACAGCCACCACTTCGGCATCGGGTTGTCGTACTCCTTGATGCCGTCGTACTCGTGGTCGAGGAGCAGGTCGTCGGTGCCGTGCGGGGCCGGCCCCTTGGGATCGGGGGTCATGCGATCGCTCCGAGGCGCGAGGTGGGGGAGTCGGACTGCGGGGCATCATGCAGCGCCATGCCGCCGGCCGACTCGAGGTCGGCCTTGCGGGAGGGGCGGAAGACCCGCCAGGCGACGGCCACGAAGACCGCGAGGAAGAGCACGAGCGCGATCTGCGCGTAGATCGCGAGGCCCGCGTTGGCGACCACGTCGGAGAGCTTCATCTCACTGCCCTCCCGCCGGTGCCGCGCGCGTCACGCCCTGCGTGCTCGCCGTCGTCCCGGGCGCCGGCTTGCGGATGTCGGTGCCGAGGCGCTGCAGGTAGGCCACCATCGCCACGACCTCCTTGTCCTGCAACCCGGCCGGCCCGCCTTCCTTCTCGATGTTGCGCGCGATCGCCGCCGCCTGCTCGCGCGCCATCTGCTCGGCCTGCGTGAGCGCACGCCCGCCCTCGATCGCGCCGTACGGCACGCCGAGCATCGCCATCGCGTCGACCTTCTGCTGGATCGTGCCGTAGTCGGTGCTGTTCTGGAGCAGCCACTGGTAACGCGGCATCACGGAGCGCGGCGTGATCTCGCGCGGGTTCTCGAAGTGGCGCACGTGCCAGAGGTCGGGGCGCTTGCCTCCCTCGCGGGCGAGGTCCGGCCCGGTGCGGCGCGAGCCCCAGAGGAACGGGTGCTCGTAGACGCTCTCCCCCGGCTTGCTGTACTCGCCGTAGCGCTCCGTCTCGTAGCGCAGCGGGCGGATCATCTGCGAGTGGCAGTTGAAGCACCCCTCGCGGATGTAGAGGTCGCGGCCGGCCAGCTCGAGCGGCGTGTACGGCTTGACGCTGGCGATGGTCGGGACGTTGGTGCGGATGAGGAAGGTGGGGACGATCTCGAAGGCCGACGCGACGAGCACCGCGACCGTCGTCATGACGGTGAAGGTGACCGCCTTCCCTTCCCAGATGCGGTGCCAGTGCGCGGCCTGGAAGCGCGCCCAGACGCCGTTCGGGAGCGCGGGGGCCGGGTCGACGTGCTTCGGCGCGAGCGGCGCGGCCTGGTAGGTCGGCACCTCGTACGCGGCCGGGCGCTTCCGCCACGTCATCACCACGTTGTACCACATGACCAGGATGCCGGCAACGTAGAGCGTGCCGCCGAGCGCGCGCGCCCAGTACATCGGGAGGAGCTTGAGCACCGTCTCGATGAAGTCGGGGTACTGCAGCCGCCCCGTCTGGTCGAAGGCGCGGATCATCAGCCCCTGCGTGAGGCCGGCGCTGTAGATGGCGGTGGCGTAGATGATGATGCCGAACGTCGCCATCCAGAAATGCACCTCGGCCAGGCGCGTGCTGTGGAGCTTCGTCTGGAAGAGGCGCGGCGCGAGCCAGTAGATCATGCCGAACGTCAGGAAGCCGTTCCAGCCGAGCGCGCCGGTGTGGACGTGCGCGATGATCCAGTCGGTGTAGTGCGCGAGCGAGTTCACCGTCTTGATCGACAGCATCGGCCCCTCGAAGGTGGCCATGCCGTAGGCGGTGACGGCGACGACGAAGAACTTGAGGATCGGGTCGGTGGCGACCTTGTGCCACGCGCCGCGGAGCGTGAGCAGGCCGTTGACCATGCCGCCCCAGCTGGGCATCCAGAGCATGACCGAGAAGATCATGCCGAGCGTGCTCGCCCACTCGGGGAGCGCGGTGTAGTGCAGGTGGTGCGGGCCGGCCCAGATGTACATGAAGACCAGCGACCAGAAGTGCAGGATCGAGAGGCGGTAGCTGAACACCGGCTTCTCGGCCGCCTTCGGCATGAAGTAGTACATCAGGCCGAGGAACGGGGTCGTGAGGAAGAACGCGACCGCGTTGTGGCCGTACCACCACTGCATGAACGCGTCCTGCACCCCCGCGTAGATGCTGTAGCTCTTCAGCGCCCCCACCGGGAGCGAGAGGTTGTTGAAGATGTGGAGCACCGCCACGGTCACGATCGAGGCGATGTAGAACCAGATCGCCACGTAGAGGTGGCGCTCGCGCCGCCTGGCGACCGTGCCGAAGAAGTTGATCGCGAAGGCGACCCAGACGACCGCGATCGCGATGTCGATCGGCCACTCGAGCTCCGCGTACTCCTTGGCCTGCGTGAAGCCGAGGGGGAGCGTGAGCGCCGCCGCGACGATGATCGCCTGCCACCCCCAGAAGTGGAACTTGCTGAGGGCGTCGCTGAACATCCGCGCCTTCAGCAGCCGCTGCGTGGAGAAGTAGATGCCGGTGAAGATCGCGTTGCCGGCGAACGCGAAGATCACGGCGTTGGTGTGGAGCGGGCGGAGGCGGCCGAAGCTCAGGAAGGGGACGCCGAGGTTCAACGCCGGGACGGCCATCTGGAAGGCGATGATCACGCCGACCAGCATCCCGACGAAGCCCCAGAGCAGCGTCGCCCACATGAACTTCCGCACGATGTCGTCGTCGTAGGAGAACGACTCGAGCCGGGCGGCGGAGGTCGCGGTGGTCATGCGTCGCGGAGGCGGAGGGTCCGGCACCGTCCCCGCGGGGGGATCGGTGCGTGCACGACGCGGCACGGCCGGGGTGGCCCCATGCACACGTCACGGCACAGTGTCGCCACTCGGTGCCCCGCCGTCTGTCGGGATGCAGCACGAACGCGTGTCCGTCCGGACGAATCCGGAACGTGGGGGAATTCCCCACGATTTTCGCACGTCGCCGTGCGAATGTCGGTCACGGGAAACGAGACGTGTGACCGAGGTTGGGACCTCCGCACACGTTCGTCGGCGATTCCACTGCCCGGCTGCTTCGCCGCGGCGAGCGCCGACGCCTCAGGCGCGGGCCAGCGCGCTCTCGGTGCCGGCGTCTGCGGTGCGACGACGGCGACCGAAGGCGGCCGCCGCCAGCGCCATCACCAGCGCCACCGGCATCGGCTCGAGCATCGTGATCGCCGCATTGAAGAGCGGCTGGTCGTACTTCACCGCGAAGGCGCGCAGCTCGGCGCGCTGCCGCTCGATCTCGGCCGCCGTCGCCCCGGAGGCGCGGGCCGACTCGACCATGCGCGCCTCGTACGTGGCCATGTAGCTCACCCGGTAGCGCGAGAAGTAGAGCACCTCCCACGTGAGTGTGTAGCAGACGCTCCCCACCAGCACGACGAGCAGCGAGACGCCGAGCGCGTGCCGGAACGGCAGCATCCCCCCCGCCCGCTCGCGTGCGCGCCGGACCGCCGCGAAGGCGAAGACGAAGGCGCCGACCATCCCGGCGTAGCCGATGACCATCCCGAGCCAGGGCGGGATGACGCCCTGGAACGGCGCGGTTCCGAGGAGGAGGGCGGCGAGAACGAGGCCGGCGAAGAGGCCGTGGCGGAGGGCGATGCGCAGCATCGGGACGCTCGGGGGAGGAGGACGGGTGGCGACCGACGGGAGCGTCGGCTGCGCGCCAAGCTGCGGCGCCGCACCGGCATGTCCATCACCCGTTCGGATGATTTCGCGTCGGATGGCGTGCAATCATGCGCCCGGGTGACGCGAGCGCGGGCGGCCGCGTCGCGTCGACCACGTGCCGAGCCTTGTCAGGGGAGCAGGCCGGCCTCGCGCGCGGCCTGCACGGCCTGCGTGCGCCGACGCGCGCCGAGCTTCTCGAAGAGCCGGGCGGTGTGAGTCTTCACCGTGTTCTCGCTCACGCCGAGGCGCGTCGCCATCTCGCGAGTGGTGAGACCGTCGGCCATGAGCGCCAGCACCTCGTGCTCGCGCGGCGTCACGCCGACCCGTTCCAGCAGCCGGGGATCGGGCGCGCCCCCGCGCACGGGTGGGGGCACGGGGACGGCCACGGGGACGGCGACCTCGCGCACGACCGTGACCTCGCGCGGGCCGAGCACGCGCCGGCCGAGCCAGATCCCGAGGGCCACGCAGACCGTCGCCACCACCCCGCCGTAAAGCGCACGGTCGTCGTGGACGAGCAGCGTGCGGTACTCGAGGGCACGCAGTCCGGCGGCGAGGAGGCCGGCCGCGAGACCGTAGAGGAGGATGGTGCGCTTCACGGGACGGTGGCGTCGCGCCGTCGCGGCGCGTGCCGGCAACGATAACGCGCCATCGCGGGCGATGCCGTGGCGGGGCTGCGGCGCTCGTGCCGCGCACCACGCCCGCCGCCGTCGCCCTACGCCGTCGCGCC
>JALOPO010000531.1 GCA_025453855.1 Gemmatimonadaceae bacterium | reverse complement strand
GCCATGGCGAACCTGCTCCTGCTCGCGGCACTGAGCATGCTCGACGTGCTCCCCATCCGCCTTCCCGCGTGGCTCATGCAGCGCGCGGCGACGGCCGGCGCGGGCGGGCGCGTGAGCGGCGCACTGGTCATGGGGGCGATGAGCGGCCTCGTCGCCGCGCCGTGCGGCGCGCCCGTCATGGCCGGCGTGCTCACCTGGGTGGGTACGACGCGCAGCGCGCTCCTCGGCTTCGTCTACCTCTTCGTCTTCTCGCTCGGCATGTGCACGCTGCTCGTCGTCACCGGCCTCGTGACCGGCGTCGGCGCCCGCCTCCCGCGCAGCGGCACCTGGATGCTCTGGGTGAAGCGCTTCTTCGCGATCGTGCTCATCGCCATGGCGGAGTACTACCTGATCGAGATGGGGAAGCTGCTCTTCTGACTTGGCGTCGTGTTTATGTGACAGCGGATCATCACGGTGGGCACGGTGGACTCCTGCGTGCGCGGGCATCGGCGCCGGTGCTGGACAGCGTCTGGCGCACGGTGCGCCGTGCACACGGGACGGCGCATCGCCGGATCACGGCGGACGGCGCACGGCTGCACGGCCACGGCTGAACGGCCACTGATGAGTGAAACAGAACACGTCAGGAACGTACGGCGTCGACGGACGGCGGTTGTGCCTTCGCTTCGTGTTGCTCGCTCACATCCTCGAGCGGCGCCTGCACGTGCACGAACCACCGTGCGCAGTCCGCCGTGATCGGTCGGAGATGGCCCCCGGACTCGGACCACCGTGTCCAGGGCGTCTTCCGACGCACGCCCGCCACGACGATCGCTGTTCCGACGCCGACACCGAGCACGCGCGAGAACGAGCGCACGGCCGGGTCCGGCCCGCTGGTGCGGCGCACCGGCGCGATGCAGCTTCGCGGCATGACCCTGCAGCCATGGAGCATCCGATGATCCCCACCCGTGCCTGGGCGACGAGCAGCGCCACGTCGCCACTCGCCGCCTGGCAGCTCGAGCGTCGCGAGCCCGGCGCGCGCGACGTGCGCATCGAGATCCTCTTCTGCGGTGTCTGTCACTCCGACATCCACCACTGCCGCGGCGAGTGGGGGCCGGTCGCCTATCCCGCGGTCCCGGGGCACGAGATCGTCGGCCGCGTCGCGGAGATCGGCGGCGGCGTGACCGACCTGCAGCTCGGCGACCTGGTCGCCGTGGGGTGCATGGTCGACAGCTGCCGCAGCTGCGGCTCGTGCGGCGAGGGGCTGGAGCAGTACTGCGAGCGCGGCTTCACCGGCACCTATGGCGGCGTCGAGAAGGAGACGGGACGCCCGACCTACGGTGGCTACTCGCAGCAGATCGTCGTCGATCGCGACTTCGTGCTGCGCGTCCCCGCCGGTGCCGATCTCGCTGCCACCGCGCCGCTCCTCTGCGCCGGCGTGACGACCTGGTCGCCGCTTCGCCACTGGCAGGTGGGCACGGGGACGCGCGTCGGCGTCGTTGGCCTCGGTGGCCTCGGTCACATGGCGATCAAGCTGGCCGCCGCCCTCGGCGCCGAGGTCACGCTCTTCACGACGTCGCCCGACAAGGTGAAGGACGCCGCACGCCTCGGCGCGACGCGCGTGATCCGCTCGCGCGAACCGGGCGACATGCGTAAGGCCGCCAACTCGCTCGACGTGATCATCGACACGGTGAGCGTCCCGCACGAGCTCGACCCGCTCTTCGCCACGCTCGCGCGCGAGGGGACGCTCGTCCTTCTCGGTGGACCACCGACACCGCATCCGCCGCACCGCGCCTTCTCGCTCGTCATGAAGCGCCGCGCGCTCCGGGAGCATCGCCGAGACGCAGGCGATGCTCGACTTCTGTGCCGACCGGAAGATCGGGGCCGACATCGAGGTCGTCCCGATCCAGCAGATCAACACGGCTTGGGAGCGCGTCCTCGGTGCCGACGTGAAGTACCGCTTCGTGATCGACTCGTCGTCGCTCGCATCTTGATCGTCGGCGGGCGTTGCGCGAACTGCGTGGGGCGCTGCGCGCCGAGTTCAGGAGTTCGGGAGTTCGGGAGAACAGCGACCCGGTGGGTTCGTCCGGACGATCATGCAGGCCGCCTCATCGACGGGCGTCGCATGAACTGCGTGGGGCGCTGCGCGCCGAGTTCAGGAGTTCGGGAGTTCGGGAGAACAGCGACCCGATGGGATCGTCCGGACGATCATGCAGGGCGCATCATCGATGGTCTTCACGCCGCGGTCACCCGACCGCCACGCCCTTCTTGCGGTCCTCCCGAACTCCCCGACTCCCGGAACTCGGGCGCGCAGCGCCCCAGCAGTGCACGCCCACGCCGCGCCGCGTCAGAACAGCTTGACGTTCACGTAGCGCCGCGGATTGGCCTTGATGTCCGCCGTGAGCCCGCGGAGCTCGCGCAGGAGCGCGGCCGATTCGGCGTGCAGCGTGGTGTCGGTGACGAGGCGGCCGAGCGTGCCTTCGCCGGCGTTGATGCGACCGAGGAGCGAGTCGGTGCGGGCGATGGCGCGCGCGAGCGCGTCGCCGGAGAGGGCGAGCTTGCCGGCGACCTCGCGCAGGTTGGCGGCGGTGGCGCGCAGGTCGCGCGCGCCGGCGGCGGCATCGTCGAGCGTCGACTGGAGCTCGCCCTGGGCGGTGGCGCTGTCGGCGCGGCCGGCGGTGCGCTCGAGCTCCGCGGCGGCCGATCGCAACGACCCGACGGTGGTCGCGAGCTCCTTC
>JALOPO010000070.1 GCA_025453855.1 Gemmatimonadaceae bacterium | reverse complement strand
ACGGCCTGCCAGGTGGGGAGCTGGGCGTCGGCGTGGGCAGCGAGGCCCATGCTCAGCGCCAGGCCGAAGGCCAGTCGGACGGACGAACGGGACATGGTGCGCACTCCTTGCGAAGGACGAACGGTGGGGAGGGTCACGGCTCCGGGGGGCAACGCGAGTGCCAGACGCGACCGTATCCGTCGGCGCCGGTCACGACGACCGGCGCCTCATCGCAACCGATTGTCTCGCATACGGTTGTACTGCATGACCGGCGGGCGCGTCCACTCCGGCCGGGGCCTTCGGACGGGCCGGCACGCGGCTGCTGTTGCATGGCTCCAACGCCTCCTGTGGACCTGTACCTACGGACAGTCCCGGTAGTGAGCACCGGAGCGCGGGTGCTGACCTGCGGAGAACCGCCGGTGGATCAGGCCTGGCGACGGCGACGCGCGACGACACCGAGGCCGAGGAGGCCGGTGGCGAGGAGTGCGTAGGTCGACGGCTCGGGCACGGCCTGCACGCTGACGATGATGTCGTTGTAGTCACGATCGGACACGGTCCCCGCGCCGGCGACGCCGAACCCGCGGCCGCCGTTCACGTTGTCCTCCATGCCCACGAAGAAGCGCTGGCCGACGGTGCCGGCGATGAGCGTGCCGAAGGCATCGCTCGAGAGGCCGGCCATGCCGACGCCGGTGCCGCTCGTGAAGACCGCGAACTGCTGGTTGATCGTCGCGGCGCGGCTGCCGATGGCGAGGGCGCCCACGCGCTGGTCCGACGTGAAGACGGTGCCGTTCTGCGCCTGCGGGAGCGCGGCGGTGATCCAGACCGAGAACTTGTCGGTGATCACGCGCGAGCCGCCGACGAGCGCGGCGGCGTTGGTCACGACGCCGCCGTCGGTGATGATGCCCCACGAGGTGCCGAGGTCACCGGCGACACGCCCGATGACACCGAAGTTGTAGATGCCGGCGGCGAAGCGGAAACCGCCCGGGTTGGCACCCATGGCACCACCGAGGAAGACGTTCGACGTCGTCAGCGGCGCCGGATTCACCGGGAGGAAGGCCGGACCCTGGTTGTTGCAGCTGCCGGCCGCGAGCGCGGGCGTGTTGGTGAGGATCGCGGCGACGTTGCAGACGACCGACGAGTTGATGTTGTCGTCGGACCGGTTGTTCCAGTAGGCGCCGGTGCCGGCGTTGCTGGGCGTGCCGATCGACTGCCAGCTCTGGGCGGCGGCCGGCCCGGCGACGATCGCGGCCGAAAGGAGGCCGGTCGCGATGCGAAGGGAGGTACGGATCATGGTCGGGAGAGCTCCAACGGAGGTGCAGTCATCCAGCGGACGGGACCGGAGAGGGCAACCGCGGTGCCAGCCCCGACCATTGGCGCTGCATCGCAGCGACACCCCGCACGCGATACCCGGATCCGGCCTGTATCCCGTTCACCAGCAACGCCTTGCGCGGCGCACACCGGCGCCGTCCGGACGTTTGCCCGACACGAGGTGACTTCCGGATGGGCTCGCCAGGTGTGGCAGCGCCGCAACGGTCGAGCTCGCCCGCGCAACGGTCCGGGCTGCCAGATGTGGTGTCGACGCGCAGCCGGAGCCGTGCCGTCGGCGCCGCCCAGGTCAGAGCCGCGGGCTGAGTCCGTCGGCGAGCGAGGCGCGGTAGGCGCGCCAGGCGGGGACGAGGCCGATCAGCAATCCGGCCACGAGCGTCGCGGCCACGTAGCCCCACTCCGTTGCCCCGGGCCAGCGGAGCGGGAGGTGCACCCCCGTCGAGGCCTCGATGAGCGGCTGGGCGAGCGCGAAGCCGCCCACGACGAGGACGAGGCCGGCGAGGCACCCCACCAGCGTCACCACGCCGCTCTCGAACACGAGGAGGGCGACGATCGTCGCCGGGCGGGCACCGATGGCGCGCAGCACCGCCATCTCGCGCCGGCGCGCCTCGAGCGACGAGTAGAGCGCCACGAGCATGCCGAGGAGCCCGATCACGACCGTGAGGACGCCGACGAGTCGCAGCCCACCCTCGATCGTGCCAAGCGTGCGCCAGAGCTCGGCCAGCGTCACGCCGGGAACGACCGCGGTGAGCGGCTCGGCGCGATCCTGGTTGATCTCGCGCTGCAGGAGGAGCGTCTCGTACCGCGTCCTGGTCCCCACGAGGAAGGCGCTGAGGGCGCGCGGCTCGTCGGTGAAGCGCATGGCGGGCGCCGGCGGTGCACCGGGCATGGTGGGCGGCGGCGAGGCGCCGGGCATGACCGGTGGTGCCGGCGCGCCGGGCATCAGCGGCGGCGCGGCGCGCGCGGTATCCGCGTCGTGCACATGCGCGTCCGCGATCGCCGTGGCGCTGTCCGCCCGCTCGTCATGCGCCTCGTCCGCGTGCGCCTCGCCCGCGTGCGCCTCGCCGCCCTCCGGCTCGTGCATCGCCTCGATGCCGTCGAGCGTGACGAAGAGGGCGCGGTCGAGCGGCGTGAAGGTGCGCGCGAGGATGCCCACCACGGTGAACGGATGCGCCTCGTGATCACCGAGTCCGGCCACCGCGTTCAGCCCGTGCCCCACCACCACCGTCGCGCCGATCGCGTAGCCGAGCTGCGCCGCCACCTCGCTGCCGAGCACCACCTCGGCGTCGCCACGCATCGCGCGTCCCTGCGCGAAGGTCAGCCGCCCCGTGCTGCGAAAGCGCCAGTGCTCGAAGATCGCCGCGGTCGTGCCGAGCACGCGGAAGCCACGATGCGAGTCGCCGATCACGAGCGGCACCGTCCACCGGATCGCCGGGTGCGAAGCGTAGCGCTGGTAGACCGGCCACGGCACGCGCCCGGTGGGGCTGCCGATGCCGAAGACGCTGCCGAGCAGGAGCTGCGTGGTGCCGCCGCGCGCGCCGACGATCAGGTCGGTGCCCCGAATGGTGCCGGTGAAGCTCTCGCGCATCCCGCGCCGCGCCTGCTCCACGCCGAGCAGCAGCGTGAGCGACAGCGCCACCGCGGCGATGGTGAGCACCGTCGTGAGCGGCCGGTTGCGCAGCGAGCGCCACGCCAGCGCGAGGAGCGTGCGCATGCGTCAGGCCGCCTCGCGTCGCGCCGCGCGATTGATCGCCGGCAGCGAGCGCACTTCGTCGAAGAGCGAGGCGAGCGCCGGGTCGTGACTCACGAAGAGGAGCGTGGCCTGCGTGCGCCGCACCGACGCGAAGAGGAGCTCGAGGAAGCTCTCGCGACGATCGGCGTCGAGCGACGAGGTGGGCTCGTCGCAGATGACGAGTTCCGGCGTCCCGAGCAGCGCGCGCGCGGCCGCGACGCGCTGCTGCTGGCCGACGCTGAGCTCCGTGGCGCGCCGATCGAGGAGCTCGGCGATGTCGAGCTGCCCGGCCACCTCGCGCACCGCCGCGTCGAGCGAGGTGCGCCCGAGTCGCGCGCGTCGCCCCGCATCGAGGCGGCACGGGAGCGCGATGTTGTCGAAGGCGCTCAGGTACGGGATGAGGTTGAACTGCTGGAAGACGTAGCCGATGTGCGCGGCGCGGAAGGCGTCGCGCTGTCCGCCGCGCATCGTCGCGAGGTCGCTGCCGAGGACCTGCACGCGCCCCCCGGTCGCGCGCAGCACGCCGGCGAGGAGGCCGAGGAGCGTCGTCTTGCCGCAGCCGCTCGGGCCGTGCAGGAAGACGGTGCGCCCGCGCGCGATCGCGAAGTCGGGAACGTCGAGGACGAGCGGGCCGCCCGCGTACGCGAAGCGCAGGTCGACGCAGGCGATGGCGGGCGCGCCGGCCGAGACCAGCGTCACTTCTTCGTGTACGGGCTGACCTTCATGCCCTTGATCTGGAACCCGGCCGTGCCGTAGAGCGACTCGACCACGTCGATGCTCAGCTTCCCCTCGAGCCAGACGGCCTCGAAGAGATCGAGGCGGATCTTCTGGCGGCCGCTCATCTCCACCAGCACCATCTGGTTGGGCGGCGGCGGCGGGGTGTGGATGCACGCGCCGTAGTAGGGCACGAGCAGGAATTCGGCATCTTCCTGCGTCGCATCGTCGAGCGGCACCACGTAGCCGGCGATGCGCACGAGCTGCCCGTTGAGCGCCTTGAGCGCCGGTGCGACCGCCCCGGTGGTCGGGTTCAGGCCGCCGAGGGTGCGCCAGTCGATGGTGATCGGCTCGGCCGCGGGGACCGTCCGGACCGGGGCGGTCACCACGGTCGGGGCGCCGGCGAGCGAGAACGGATCGGGGCGCGCGGCGCTGGTCGGTGCGATGGCGGTCGAACCGACCGCGAGCCCGGCGAGGGCAACGAGGGGCAGCATGGGCGATGGCGGCTGGAAGTCGATGCAATAGTACGCTCGAACGCCGCAAGAGTTGGCGGGGCGGCGCACGTGCCCCCCGCCGACGCGTTGCCCGGGGCCACGTGTGGCACGGCTGCATCATGCCGAGCGGGCATAGGGAGGCGACGCCGTTACTTCATCCCCCCTTCAGCTGTCTTGGGTCGCGGACGGCGGGGACGCCGGCCGGCATCGTCCATCCCACCCAGGGACATGAGTCGACGGACCTCCCTCACGCCATCGCCCGGAGTCTTCGGCGGCGAATCGGCGCTCGACACCGATCTCCAGCGCTGGGGACGGGCGGCCGTGGCGTACACGGTGGCCGCGGCGCTGGTCATGCTCTTCGACGCGCCCTCGGGCGCGGTGACGGCGCTCCTGGTGCCCCCCGCGATCGTCACCGGGCTGCTCGCCCTCGGCGCGCAGCGCCGGTCGGGCGACCATCGCGCGGCGCGCGCCTGGCGCGTGCTCGCCGCGGCGATGCTCGTGCAGGCGGTCCTCGACGCGGGCTTCGCCTTCTTCGAGCTGCGCCTCGGCTTCGTGCCGCAGGGCGCGCCCGCGCTGCGTGCGAGCCTCACCTGGCCGCTCCTCCTGCTCGGCACCGTGCTCTTCCCGCGCGGGCGGCGCACCGCCGGCGACGCGGCGCGCTTCTCGCTCGACGCCGGGATCGCGATCGGCTCGGTGCTCATGGTGACGTGGCACTTCGTGCTGCGCCCGATGATCGCCGGCTTCGAGGTCGGGCGCGCGCAGGATCCGCTCACGCTCGTCGCCACCACGCTCGACGTGGTGGGGCTGGTGACGGCGGTGTCGCTCATCCTGCAGGAGCCGGGGCCGACGCTGCGGCGCAGCTCGTGGTGGCTGGCGATGGCGCTCCTGATGGTCTTCATCGCCTCGAACGCCAGCAGCGCGCTCGCCAACCAGCTCGGCTTCGACGTCGAGGAAGTGGTGAGCGTGGGGCGCCTGGCCGGCGCGCTCATGCTCCTGCTCGCGGCGCAGTGCGGCGTGCACGACGCCAACGTCCCGCTCGAGGCGTCGCGGCTGCGCGGCCGCTTCAGCATCCTCCCCTACCTCGCGCTCCTCGCCGGCTACGGGCTCCTCTTCTTCGTCGCCGCGCGGCAGGATGCGCGGCTCGGGCAGCTCGCCGGCGTGGCCAGCGTGGTGCTCGTCCTGCTCGTGGTGCGCCAGGCGCTGGCGGTGCGCGAGAACACGCGGCTCCGCCTCGCCAAGGTGGCCAAGGAGAGCGAGACGCGCTTCCAGTCGCTCATCCGCCACGCGAGCGACGTCTTCCTGATCGTGGAGGCCGACGCGCACCTGCGCTTCGTGAGCCCCGCGTCGCGACGCCTCTTCGGCACCGCCCCCGACGTGCTCCTCGGCACCTCGCTGTACGAGCTGGTCGCCGCCGACGACCGCGGCGCGCTCGACGCGCTCTTCGAGCAGACGATGCGCACGCCGGCGACGCAGGGGAGCCCCACCGCCACGCTGCGCATGCGCGGGCGCGAGGGGTCGTGGATCCGGACCGAGATGACGGCCACGAACCTGGTGAAGGATCCCACGGTGCAGGGGCTCGTGATCACCGTGCGCGACGTCACCGAGCGCGCGATCCTCGAGGAGCACCTGCGCCACCAGGCGCTGCACGACCCGCTCACGGGGCTCGCCAACCGCGCGCTCTTCCGCGACCGCGTGATGCACGCCATCTCGCGCTCGCACCGCAGCCGCGAGCGGATCGCCGTCGTCTTCCTCGACCTCGACGACTTCAAGGAGATCAACGACTCGCTCGGCCATGCGGCGGGCGACGCGGTGATCGTGCAGATGGGGAGTCGCCTCCGCCTCACGCTCCGCGACGTGGACACGGCGGCGCGCCTGGGCGGCGACGAGTTCGCGATCCTGCTCGAGAACGTGCGCGACGAGAAGGAGCTGCTGGAGATCACGCGCCGCCTCGCCGACGCGCTCTCGCGGCCGGTGCTCGTGGAGGGGCGCGAGGTCGACATCCGGGCGAGCATCGGCATCGCCGAGGCGCAGCCGGGGGAGAGCGCCGAGGACCTGCTCCGCAACGCCGACGTGGCGATGTACCACGCCAAGTCGCAGGGGAAGGCGTGCATCGTCCTCTTCGAGGCGGGGATGCACACCGCGGTGCTCTCGCGGCTCGAGCTGCAGGGTGACCTCAAGCGCGCCGTCGAGCGCGACGAGCTGGTGCTCGCCTACCAGCCGATCGTGGAGCTCGGGACGCAGCGCGTGGTCGGCGCCGAGGCGCTGCTGCGCTGGCGTCATCCCGGGCGCGGCCTGGTGTCGCCCACCGACTTCATCCCGCTGGCCGAGGAGACGGGGCTCATCGTCTCCATCGGGCGGTGGGTGCTGCGCCGCGCCTGTGCCGAGGCGGCCGCGTGGCCCGCGCCGCCGGGGCGCCCGCCGGTGACGGTGACGGTGAACCTCTCGGCGCGCCAGCTGCTCGAGGAGGGGCTGCTCGCCGACGTCGCGAACGCGCTCTCCACGAGCGGGCTGCCGGGCCATCGCCTGGTGCTCGAGCTCACCGAGAGCACGCTCGTCACGCGCGAGGAGGTGATGCGCGAACGGCTCCACGAGCTCAAGGCGCTCGGGGTGCGGCTCGCGGTCGACGACTTCGGCACCGGGCTCTCGTCGCTCGCGTCGCTGTCGCAGTATCCGCTCGACGTGCTCAAGGTCGACAAGCAGTTCGTGCGTGGCCTCGATCATGGCGACGCCGGCCGTGCACTGGCCCGCGCCGTCGTCTCGCTCGGCAAGGCGCTGCGGCTGCAGGTGGTGGCCGAGGGGATCGAGCACGCGGACCAGGAGTGGGACCTGCGCTCGCTCGGCTGCGAGTTCGGGCAGGGCTACCTGTATGCCCCGCCGGTGACGACCGATGCGATGGGGACGCTGATCGCACTGGGCGAGGTCGATGCACCGCGGCCGCTCGCGCTCTCGCGCGGGCCGCATCCGACGCCGTCGCTGCGCCCGATGCCGATCGTGCAGGCGCCGCCGAGCGTCGCCGAGCGCGCGGTGGTGCACACCGACATCGAGAGCGCACTGGCATACGCGGAGGCGAGCGCGCGGGCCGAACCCGAGCCGTTCCATCCGCACGGCGCACCGACGACGGAGACGGCGACCGGATCGGGCGACCACCACGACGGCTCGGCCGGTGGTGCGTTCGCGAGCGACAAGCACGACGGGCCGCAGCCGCCCGACGGCTCGGGGCAGCCGAGCCGGCCGCGGCTCCGCCTCGTCTCGTGAGGGGGCACGCGTGAAGCGCGGCGCACCCGCCGACGGCGTCGCCGAACTCTGGGCCGATGCGCGCCACGCCGAGGCGCTGCTGCTCCTGGACGAGGCGATCGGCGACGATCCCGACGACGGCGCGCTGCATGCATGGCGCGCGCTGACGCTCGTCGAGCTGCGCCGCACCGACGAGGCGGCGGCCGCGGCGGCGCGCGCCGAGTGGCTGGCGCCGGACGACTGGCTGGTGCGGCTGGTGTGCGGCGACGTGGCGCTCCATCGCGACGATCTCGCGGTGGCCGAGCGGCAGGTGGCGTGGGCGCTGGCGCGCGATCCCGAGGATGCCGACGCGCTGGTGCTGGCGGCGCGCGTGCGCGCGCAGCGTGGCGACTGGCGCGGGGCGCGGTCGGCGGCACAGCTCGCGCTCAGCTACGCGCCGCAGCACGAGGGAGCGGCGGTGCTGGTGGCACTCTCGGTGGAGCAGCGCGCCGACGTGGG
>JALOPO010000530.1 GCA_025453855.1 Gemmatimonadaceae bacterium | reverse complement strand
CCATCGTCAGCGCCCGCCGATCAGAAGGCGCCGGCGCCCGCGAGTCGGCGCGCCTTCTCGACGAGCGTCGGGAAGACGTCGGCCACGCGCGCCACGTCGGCGTCGGTGGTGAGCGAGCCGAGCGAGAGACGCAGCGCGCCGGCCGCGAGGTCGCGCGGCACCCCCATCGCCGCGAGCACGTGGCTCGCGCCGACGCTCCCGCTCTGGCACGCCGACCCGCCGCTCGCGCAGACGCCGGCCAGATCGAGGGCCAGCAGCAGCGACTCGCTGTCGGTGCCCGGCACGCTCAGGTTGAGGATGTGCGGCGCGCGCGCCGCGTCGCCCGAGTGGATCACCGCGTCGGGAACGCGGGCGAGGATCGCGCGCTGCAGGGTGTCGCGCAGCGCCTCGAGGCGGGTCCATTCCTGTTCGCGCTCGGCGAGCGTGCGCTCGGCGGCGACCGCCAGCCCGATCGCGCACGCGACGTTCTCGGTGCCCGGCCGACGCCCCCGGTCCTGCGCCCCGCCGTGGAAGAGCGGCGCGTACGGCGTGCCGCGACGGAGGAAGAGCGCGCCGATCCCCTTCGGCCCGCCGATCTTGTGGCCGCTCAGGGCGAGCGTGTCGATCGGCAGCGTGCGCACGTCGATCGGCAGCTTGCCGAACGCCTGCACCGCATCGGTGTGCACGAGCGCTCCGCGCGCCTTGGCGAGCGCGGTGATCGCCGGCACATCCTGGATCACGCCGGTCTCGTTGTTGATCCACATCACCGCGCAGACGGCGACCCGGTCGTCGAGCGCCGCGTCGAGCAGCTCCATGCGCACGCGGCCGGCGGCATCGACCGGCACCAGGCGCTCCGTGCCCCCCGCCTGGGCCACGTGATGCGCGACCTCGAGCACCGCCTTGTGCTCCGTCGGCACCGTCACGAC
Organism: Gemmatimonadaceae bacterium; assembly: GCA_025453855.1. Taxonomy (GTDB): domain Bacteria; phylum Gemmatimonadota; class Gemmatimonadetes; order Gemmatimonadales; family Gemmatimonadaceae; genus JALOPO01. The sequence goes on along the minus strand of JALOPO010000530.1, from coordinate 2,370 downwards.
CGCGTCGCGCCCCGCGGCCCGCCGCACCGACCACGGGCCGAGGATCGCGAGGTTGTCGCTCTCCGTCCCGCCCGAGGTGAAGACGATCTCGTCGGCGTGCGCGCCGAGGCAGGCGGCGATCCGCTCCCGCGCCTCGTCGTACGCCGCGCGCGCCTCGCGGCCGAGCCGATGACTGCTCGAGGGGTTGCCGAACTTCGTCGTGAACCAGGGGAGCATCGCCTCCAGGACCTCGGCCCGGGCCGGGGTCGTGGCGGCATGGTCGAGATAGATCGGGGCGGGACGCATGGCGGGAATCTACGGGTGCTTTGGCGCCCGGGGGACCGCCGGGCACCGTTGCACCACAGGGGACACCGGGGGAACCGACGGGGACACGGAGGACGCCAACCGCAACCGCCTCACCCGAAGAGGACCGCCCGCACCGGCGCCGCATCGGCACCGGTGACCAGCACGGCCCCGCCATCGAACAGGGCGTGGTGCACCACGAGCTGCTGGGCGGGCCGCAGGTCGGCGCTCGGGCAGTCGGTGCCAAGCAGGCGGAGGCCACCGGCGACGAGGCGGCGGGCGGTGTCGGCGGCGAGGGCCGGCCAGCCGGCGGGAAAGGCGCCATCGGCGACGCACCGCCCGGTCCGCAGCAGGAGCCGCTCGGGGATGGCGTCGCCGAGCAGCGGCGCGAGCTCGTCCCACGTCAGCTCGTGGCCGTCGGCCGCGTGCGCGATGTCCACCACCCGCGCCGGTCCTCGGAAGGCGTCGAGCGGGAGCGCCTCGCTCGCCGGGGCGCCCGGGCGCACGTGGAGCGGCGCGTCGGCGTGCGTCCCGACGTGCAGCGACGTCGTCACGCGGCCCACGTTGACGCTCGCCCCCTGCGCCATGTCCCACGCCCACCCGCAGTCGAAGGGCGTGTCGCCGGGGAACGGCGGCGTGGCGGGGCCGAAGGCGACGCTGATGTCGAGCCGCCGCGGCGCGCTCACGACGTGCCGCTCCCCTTGTACATCGTCGCGCGGACGTCCCAGAGGGCGGGGAAGAACTTCCGCTGCGTGATCGTGCGCGAGAGATACTTGGCGCCGAGCGTGCCGCCCGTGCCGCCGGTGCGCGGGCCGATGATCCGCTCCACCAGCTGCACGTGCAGGAAGCGCCACTGTCCGAACTGCTGCTCGTACTCGAGGAGCCCCTCGGCGAGCCGCGTCAGCGGCGAGTGCTCGTGCTCGAGATAGAGCGCCTCGAGCGTCAGCCCCGCGCGCGCGACCATGCCGAGGAAGAGCGACTCCATCGTCGGCGCACCGAGGGCCGTCTGCACGATGGCGGGGATCTCGCCGTGCTCGCGGAGCACCTGCAGGAAGTGCTCGTCGCGCACGCCGCTCCGCGCCTCGAGGGCGCGGAACTGCTCCGACTGCGACCCCGAACTGCTCCCGAGGTAGCCGCGGAACTGCATGAAGCGCTGCGGCGGCAGCGTGTCGAGCGCCGCGAGCTGCTGGCTCACGATCCGCATCAGCACGTTGATGCGCGTCACGATCGCCCCCGCGAGTTCGGCGTCGTCGGCGACCATCGCCGCGTCGAGGCGCTCCATCTCGTGGAGGAGCACCTTGAACCAGAGCTCCGACGCCTGGTGCACGACGATGAAGAGCAGCTCGTCCGGGTGCTCCGGCTGCGACTGCGGGTGCTGCAGCGCGAGCAGCGCCGGCAGCTCGAGATAGCGCGTGTAGTCCACGGGATCAGAAGGTCGGGACGTCGAGCGATGCGACGTCCTCGACGCGCATCGTCTCGGTCGTGAAGAACGGTTCGCCGTAGCGGCGGCGGATCCGGGCGCCGTGGTGCGCCGCCTGATGGCGCACGATGTCGGCGAGCGGCTCGCCGTTGGGGTGGACCTCGCCCGCCTGCACCAGGCCGTCGAACTGCGACCGGTAGGCGGCGATGGCGGCGAGCTTGCGCTCGAAGGTCTCGCTGATGTCGACCACGAACGTCGGCGCGGGCGCGTCGTCGCGGAAGCCGATCGCGTGGAGGACCTTGCTGGGGCGGTGGACCGGCAACTCGGGGGCGAGCATGCGCAGCCCGGCGACGAAGACCGCGTGGCGCACCAGATTCGCCGCCGTCGCGTGGTCGGGATGCCGCCCGGTGAGCGCGTGGGTGATCACCACGCGCGGGCGCAGGCGCCGGAGCGCGCGGGCGACGACGAGGCGCGCCTCGGGCGTGTCCACCAGCCCGGCATCGGGGAGGCCGAGGCACTCGCGATGCACCGCGCCGAGAATGCGGGCCGCCGCCTGCGACTCCTCGGCTCGCAGCTCGGGTGTCCCCCGCGACGCCGTCTCGCCGCGCGTCAGGTCCACGATGCCGACGCGACGGCCGCGATCGGCGGAGGCCGCGAGGGTCCCGCCG
>JALOPO010000529.1 GCA_025453855.1 Gemmatimonadaceae bacterium | reverse complement strand
CGGGTTTCAGGGGGTGGACCTGGACCTCCGGGTAACGAGCGAACCTGTGCCCGGGTCACGCCGCGGCGCCAACCCGATGGCTGCCGCGCTGCGCGTTCCAGTGCAGGTCCCACCCGGAGTATCGGCTCCAGGGCCCCGTCACCCGCGGGTATGACGGCCGGGAACGCCTGTCGTCACGTTCCGACGCCCCCGCGCCCCTCCTCGCCGCCGTGGCGTCGGGGCGGCCCCGAGGCCGGTCAGGCCATCACGTCCTGCACCCGCGACCAGCGGAGCGGCGCCTGCGCCTCGCCCCGGCAGGCGTAGTAGCACTTGTTGCAGGCGATCGGCTCGTAGCGCTTGAACTCGGTCCAGTGGAAATCGACCGGAAAGTCCGGGCAGCGCCGCACCCCCCCGGTGGGGTCGATGTGGATCGTCGTGATCCCCGACCGGCAGGGCTCGCGCATCTCCCCGCTCAGGTAGCGCGGAAGCTGCGACAGGTAGTAGTCCGAGTTCGTGATGATCCCGCGCCGCCGCCGCTTGTAGGCGAGCAGCTCGTCGACCAGCGCCTGGACCTCCTGCCGCTGATCGTCGCGGAGCAGGTGGGCCGGATTGCCGTTCTTGAAGTCGGTGTAGACCGAGAAGTTCACCCCGCAGCCGAGCTCCGCGGCGCGGTGGACCATCGGGACGATCTGGTCGAGGTTGTCGTCCTTGATGACCGTGTTGAGGCGGATCGAGTCGATCCCCTCCTCGCGCATCGCCGCGATCGCGTCGAAGATCTTCGCCGTCAGCCCGGGGATCCCGCGGGCCGTGTCGTGCCGGCCGTCGAGGTAGTCGAGCGAGATGTTGAACTGGTTCACACCCGCCTCCCAGAGCGAGCGGCCGCGTTCGCGCGACAGCATCGCCCCATGGGTGATGAGCATGATGTACTTCAGGTCGATCACCCCGGCCACGCCGGCGACCAGATCCTCGAGATCCTTGCGCAGGAGCGGTTCGCCCCCGGTGAAGGTCACGAGCATCGGATCGAAGTGACGGGCGGCGTCGGTGAACGACTTGAGCTCGCGCGCCTTCTCCTCGTTGCAGCGCATCGTCACCTCGAAGTGGACGAGCACCGGCATCCGCATGAGGCGGAGCTTCGCGTACTTGGCGATGAAGCGCGGGACGTGCCAGGGGGTGAACCGTGCGGAGAGCATCAGCGAGCGGTGTCCGGACGGCGGAAGGTCTGCTGGTCGTAGGGCAGCCGGATGTCCGGCGACGCCTTGAGCGCGACGAAGAACGAGAAGAGGAAGTTCCCGTTCGGGGCCTGCGTGAAGTTCATGCTGAGCCGCCAGTCGTGCAGTTCGCGCTGGAGCGACACCTGCTGCGCGGCGAACTGCCCGCGGCCGATGTCGTAGGAGGTGCTCCACGACGCCGCCCACTTGGGCGTGAGGTTGAAGCTCGTCTGCACCGCCATCGTGCGCAGCGGCGGGTTGACGAAGATCGGCGAGCCGAGGCCGATCTGGTTCGCGTTGTTGTCGAAGCCGGGCAGGTTGCCGTTCGACGCGATGCAGTTCTGGAAGCCGATCGGATCGAGCTGCCGCAGGAAGGCGCAGCGCGCCTCGACGTCGACGAGCAGGAAGTTCGTCCCCACGGGGGGGCGCTGCCGGTTCTCGGTGTAGTTGAGCGAGAGCCGCCATCCCTGCCCCGACGGGATCACCGAGTACGCCGGCCGGATCTGGTTCTGCTGGCTGATCGGCGTGCCGAACATGCCCTGGTTCTCGCGGTTCCGGAGCTGCATCGAGTCGGCGGCGGTCAGATTGCTCGCGGCGGGGGTGAAGGGCGCCCCGCCGAGCTTGCGGATCAGCCAGTCGATCACGCCGGTCTGCCGGTCGAGCTGGAGCGACATGCGCACCTCCTCGCGGAACGGCTTGAACACGGCCGTGTCGGAAACGGTGCTCCCCTGGAAGAGCGACCAGCGCGTGCCGAAGTCGAAGCCCGGCAGGAAGTCCGAGCGGAGCGTGACCCCCCAGCGGTCGCTCGTGAGCCCCTGAAGCGCCGAGATCTGCGACGGATTCGCCGAGCGCTGCCGGATCGTGCGCAGACGGATGAAGTCGTAGGCGATCGGATCGGTGCCGATGGTGAGCGCCTTGACCTTGCGCCCGGCGTCGGGCTCCGAGTCGGCGGGCGCCCGGAGCTTGACCTCGATGTTCTGCTGCAGGCCGAGCGAGACGATGTTCTGCGGCTGGGCGCCGATGAAGTCGGCGCGGAAGCGCCCCGTCGCGGCGAGGAAGTCGTCGCTCACCGTGCCCGCCGGCGCCAGCGACCACGACAGCGTCGGCGACAGCTGATGGCGGATGCGCGCGATCGGCCCGAAGCCGCGGAAGAAGCCGAAGATCGTCGGGGAGGCCGACAGCGAGAACTGCGGGCGCTTCGACTGGTTGACCCAGCGCCCGCCGCTCAGCGTCGATCGCACCCAGAAGGCCGAGCCGCCGTCGGTGTTCACGAACTGGATCGACGGCGTGAGATTCCACGTGCCACGGCCGAAGGCGGCCGGGATCTCGAGCGACGTCTGCCAGTCGAGGTCCGTCTGCGTGAAGCCGTTGAAGAAGCGGACCGACCGGACCGTGTCGATGCCGCCGCCGGCGTTCGGCACCAGCTCCTCGACGGTCTTCTGCTGCAGGAACGTGTTCGACTGGTCGTTGAGCCGGAAGCTGTTGCGGAACGTCACCGCGAAGCCGCTCGCCGTCCCCTGCTCGTTGATCCGGCCGAAGGTCAGCGGCGTGTCGAACGACAGCTGCGTCGCCCGGCGGTTGGCGGGGATGCGCGTGCTGTCGGGGGGGCCGGCGACGGTCGGGTCGAAGAGGAAGTTGATCGTCCCGCCCTGCGACAGATCGGTGTTCCGGGTCTCGCTCCCGTTCAGCGAGGGCGTCCAGGTCGCGAGGGCGTCCAGGTCGCGAAGCTCCCGATACGGAGCGGGCGCGAGGAGATGCTGAGCGTCGGCAGCGTCTGGTCGACCTGCGGGCGCCCGGGATACTGCACGCGGTTGGCGCCGATCCCGATGTTGAACGGGCCGCGCTGGGCCTGCAGGTTGACCCCCGAGCGGATCGTGCTCATCACCAGCTGCGGGTTGAAGCCGACCTGCCGCTGCACCGAGGTGTTGCTCGAGTAGTTCACGTCGGCGGTCAGCCGCGTGCGCTTCGAGAACTCCTGCTGGTGCGTCCACGCGAACTGCAGGTT
>JALOPO010000528.1 GCA_025453855.1 Gemmatimonadaceae bacterium | reverse complement strand
GATGGGATAGCCGCCGAAGTCGAAGCCGCGATCGGCCGCCGTGGTGGTCGGGCGTCCGGTCGTGAGCGTGCCGGCGTTGGTGCCGAAGAGGTTGAGCTCCGGGTCGTAGCCGCTGTAGTTCGTCCAGACGAAGAGGTTGCGGCCGGCGAGCGTGACGTCGATGCCGTCGCGGAAGATCCGCTTCACCGGCGCCCAGTCGATCGTGTACTGCGCCGAGAGCTCGCGGAGCTTCACGAAGCTCCCGTCCTCGACCCAGTACTCGAAGATCCCCTGCGTGCGGGCATTGAAGCCGTTGGGGAGCTTGCGCGGGTCGCCGTACGGGAGCAGCTCGCGCTGGAACTCGGCCGAGTTGCTGGCGATGCCGGCGTTCTGGGCGCGCGTGCTGAGGTTCATCACGTCGTTGCCGAAGACGCCATCGAACAGGACGCGCAGGCGCAGCTTCCTCGCGATCGTGAACTCGTTGAGCCAGCCGCCGATGAAGTCGGGGTTGGGGTCGCCGATGACCTTGTTGAGCGAGTCGTTGCACTCGCCGCCCGAGAGGGCACGCACGCCAGCGAGCGTCGCCGGCAGGTCGGCCGGGCGCTGGTTCGAGCGCCGGTAGCGACCGAGCGAGTCGAGCAGCGGTGCGCCCGTCTGGCAGTTGCGCGCGATGTACGACCCGTAGAAGACGCCCAGCGGTCGCCCGACCATGATGCGGTTCGGGTAGCCGGTCGCGCTCTGGAACTCGGGGATCGCGAGCGACTCGACGCGGTTCACGTTCCGCGAGTAGTTGACCGTCGCCTCCCACCGGAAGTTCGGCCGGTCGACCGGCACGGCGCGGACCAGGAGCTCGACGCCCTTGTTCGAGATCTCGCCGATCGGTGCGAACTGGTTCGTGAAGCCGGTGCTCGTCGCGAGCGGGCGGAAGAAGAGCACGTCCTTGGCGAGGCGATCGTAGTACGATGCCTCGATACCGAGGCGGCCGCCGAGCAGCCCCCAGTCGGTGCCGAGCTCCCACTCGCGCGTCCGCTCGTTGCGGAGCGAGGGGTTGCCGCGGATGACGTCGTTCACGAAGCCGGGGCGCCCCGCGAACGGCGTCTGCACGTACTGGTTGAACTGCGCGTACGCGAAGGCCGCGCCGGGCTGGAGCCCCGCCTCGCCCCACGCGCCGCGCAGGCGGAGCGAGTTGAACCACCCGCCCTGGTTCTCGCGCACCACGTACGAGGCGCTGTACTTGGGGAACCACTGGAACCGCTCCGCCTTCGCGAAGGCGCTCGCAGCGGCGCCAGGCTGTTCGAGCGCGCCGTGGTCGTGTTGAAGCGCTGGTCGGTGTAGTTGAAGCCGCCGACCGTCGTGAACTCGAGCTTCCCGATCGCCGGCCAGGTGTAGCGCGCCGTCGCGTTCTGGTCGATCGTGCGCGACGAGAGCACCGAGCTCACCGCCTGCCCTGTCACCTCCACGCCGCCGAGCGTGGCGTTGCGCGGGAGGAACTGCTCCTGGTTGAGCGTCGACCCGTCGTAGCCCACCACGTAGTCGAAGAACCAGTTCGTGGCCGGCGTCCAGGTGAACTTGGCCGAGCCGAGGAAGCGGTTGATCGTCTGCGGGTTCCGGATCCGGTCGATGGCCAGGATCGGGTTCGTGCCGAGCGACGGCGGGAGCGGGTAGACGCCGTTCACCGGGCGGAAGTCGACGTTCGTGGGGGCGAAGAAGAGCGACCCCATGATGCCGTACGTGTTCTGCTCGCCGAAGCCCTGCAGCTGGTTGCGCGTCGAGACGTAGTTGGCGTTGAAGTTCGCCGTCAGCGTGCTCGAGAGCTGCTGCTGCACGTTCACGCGGGCGCTGGCGCGCTGCGTCGACGTGGTGCGGATGATCCCGTCCTCGTTGAGGAGCGAGCCGCTCACGTAGTAGCGCGTCTGGTCGGTGCCGCCGTCGATGGTGAGCGTGTTCTCGAGGCTCGTCGCGCGACGGAAGATCGCGTCCTGGTAGTCGTAGCGCGCGATCGGGTTCCCGTTGACGTCGAAGGGATACAGGTTGAACGGCTGCGCCTCGCGCAGCTCGTTGCTCCCGGCGCGGGTGAGGAGCTGCACGCGCGGCTTCCCCACCGTCCCGCGCTTGGTGAAGATCTGCACCACGCCGTTCGAGGCACGCGAGCCGTAGAGCGCCGCCGCGGCCGCGCCGCGGATCACCTCGATGCGCTCGATGTCGTTCGGGTTCAGGTCGGCGAGGCGGCCGTTGTCGATGATCACGCCGTCGACGACGTAGAGCGGGTCGGAGCCGGAGATGAGCGAGCCGGTGCCGCGCAGGCGCACGCTGATGCCGCCGCCACCGGGCCCGCCCGAGTTCTGCGTGATCTGCGCGCCGGCGATCTTCCCCTGCAGCGCCTGATCGATCGTGACCGGTGCCGCCTTGGTGAGCACCGCCGTGTCCACCGAGGCGATGCTCGTGCCGATGCGGCGCTTCTCGGTGGGGGCCGCCGTGCCGGTGACCACCACTTCCTGCAGGTTGATCGCGCTCTGGCCGATCTGGAAGTTGATCGTGACGCTCCCATTGGCGGGGACCGTCACGGCGCGGGTGGCCGGCGAGAAGCCGATCCGGCGCACGGTGATGCTCTGGGCACCCGCGGGCACCCCGGCGATCACGAAGTCGCCGTTGGCATCGGTCACGGCCCGCGGGCGGGCGCCGACGACGACGAGCAGTGCGTCGTTGACGCCGCGCCCGCTGCTCGCGTCGGTGACGCGGCCGCGGACGGTACCGGTGGCGTTCTGCGCCATGAGGGCCATCGGCATGGCGACCAGCGCCAGCACGAGGGCGCCCAGGGCGCGACGGACGGAACAGAGGGGCATGCCACTTCCTCCGGGAAACACTGGGAGCCCCGGCCGATGCGCGCCTGCGGGCGCGGCGGGGGGCGGGTGCGAGTGGCGTGACGTTACCGTGGCGTGGCGAGCGGAGCAATCCATGAGGGGCGCGCCCGGCTCGCGTGTCGGTTGCATGTCGGCATGCATCGCCGCCCCACGCGGGAACGCGACGCGCCGGGATCCCGTGGTGACGGAACCCCGGCGCGCGGGTTGTTCTCGAGTAGCAGGGGCGGGACTCGAACCCGCGACCCCGGCATTATGAGTGCCGTGCTCTAACCGGCTGAGCTACCCTGCCAAGTAGCCTCCGAATGTAGTAGCCTCACCCGGCCGCTGCCAGCGGCGCTCACCTTCCCCGACCCGTCGTCGCCATGGCCGTCCACGCCGCGCCCCGTCGCCTCGCCCTCCTCGGCGCCCTTGCCCTTGCTGCCGTCGGCTGCTCGCTCGACGGCGGCACCGAGCTCCCCGAGGAGCAGCAGGTCACGAACCCGCGCAACATCACCTACGCGCAGTCGTTCGTCCCGGAGATCGCGCTGAACAGCATGCGCGTGGTCGACAGCGGGCTCTTCGTGCAGGATTTCACCGTCGGCATCGGTGACTCGGTGGTGCGCCGCGACACGGTGCGCAGCGTCATCGCCACCGAGGAGTCGCAGCTCAACGTGAACTACCGGCTCTGGCTGCCGAACGGGGCGCAGGTCGACTCGTCGAGGGACGGCAACGGACGCTTCGGCCCGGTGCAGTTCGCGCTCGCCCGCACGATCCGCGGGTGGCAGCGCGGCCTCCAGGGGATGCGCGTCGGCGGCCGGCGCCGCCTCGTGTTGTCGCCGCTGTGGGGCTACGGCTTCGCGCCGCAGCGCAACGAGCAGGGGCAGGTGCTGATCCCCGCCAACAGCGTCCTCGTCTTCGACGTCACGCTCAACGGGATCTCGCGCGCCACGCCGTAGAGCTGGCGCGCGACGCCACGCCTCCGGCGCAGCTCCAACGAAACGCCCTCGTGCACCGAAGTGCACGAGGGCATGGCGGGGGCGGGATTTGACGCCACTGGCGCAGATCCAAGACAAACGCCCCCGTGCACCGAAGTGCACGAGGGCATGGCGGGGGCGGGATTTGACGCCACTGGCGCAGATCCAAAACGAACGCCCTCGTGCACCGAAGTGCACGAGGGCATGGCGGGGGCGGGATTTGACGCCATTGGCGCAGATCCAAAACAAACGCCCCGGTGTGTCAGCGACACACCGGGGCATGGCGGGGGCGGGATTTGAACCCGCGACCTTCGGGTTATGAGCCCGACGAGCTACCAGGCTGCTCC
>JALOPO010000069.1 GCA_025453855.1 Gemmatimonadaceae bacterium | reverse complement strand
CGCGCGTCGTCGTGGCGCACGCGCGAGCATGAGCGCCGCCACCGCGAACGCGGGGAGCGCGAGCCAGGCCACCGCGCGCATGCCGAACGCGGTCGCCACCGGCACCACGAGCACCGGGCCGAGCGCGAAGCCGAGGTTGCCGCCCAGCGCGAAGAGGCTCATCGCGGTGCCGCGCTTCGCGCCGGCGGCGTGATGCACGGCGCGCGTCGCCTCGGGGTGGTACGCGGCGACGCCGATGCCGGTGAGGACGAGCGCGGCGAGCGCCAGGCGATACGTCGGGGCGAGCACCGCGAGCGCGATCCCCGACGAGACGCAGACGAGGCCGAGCGCGATCAGCCACGGCCGCGAGCGTCGGTCGGCCCACCAGCCGAGGAGCGGCTGCAGCACGGACGACAGGACGTTCACCGCGAAGACGAGCCCACCGGCCTGCGCGAAGGTGAGCGCATGCGCGGCGGTGAGGAACGGGACGAGCGCGGGGATCGCGCCCTGGTAGAAGTCGTCGACGCCGTGGCTGGCGACGAGGAGCGAGAGGCGCCGACGATCGGGATCACCCGACCCGACGCGCCTCGGCGCTGGCGCGTCGGGCGCGTCGCTCACGGGGGACGCATCGACCGGCGAGGTCGCGGCGGTGGGCGGGATCATGGCGCGGCGCCTCGCGGCGCTGGCTCGTCGTGCGACGGCAGCGCGGCGAGCATGCCGTCGAGGATGTCGGCGATCGCCGCCACGGCACGCTCGGCATCACGCGCCTCGATGGCGTCGACGAGCGCGACGTGCTGCGGATGCGTGTCGCGTGTGGGGAGCGTCGCATCGCCGATCTCGGAGGCGAGCGCGTCGCCGAGCGCAGCGGTGAAGGTGCGGTAGAGCGCGATCAGGACGCCGTTGTGCGTGGCGGCGGCGACCGCCTCGTGGAAGGCGACGTCGGCGGCGACGAAGGCCTGCCGCATGGCAGGCGTGCGCGGGAGGTTGCGCGCGGCGACGGTGGCGCGCAGCGCCGCGAGATCGTCGGGCGTGCGGCGTGCGCAGGCAAGGCGCGCGATGTCGAGCTCGAGGAGGCGCCGCACCTCGTAGACGTCGCGCAGCGCGGCGTGGCGGAGCTCGCGTGCGAGAAGGCCGTTCGCGCCGAGTCGCGCCCGGACGAAGGTCCCCGCGCCCTGCCGCACCTCGAGCACGCCGCTGTGGGCGAGCGCCTGGACCGCCTCACGCACGGTCGAGCGGCCGACACCGAGGAGCGTCATGAGCTCGGGTTCGGTCGGAAGGCGGGCGCCCACGGCCCAACGCCCGTCGCCGATCGCGCGCTCGAGGGCGGCGATGACGTCGGTGACGGCGCGGCGGCGCGGGACGGTGTCGAGCAGAGGAGAATTCATCCGATGACCTGACGAATCATGCTCCATTCGAGGTATGGAGGCAAGCGTGCTCGGGCACGTCGTGCGCGACTACCCTTCCCCGCGTCCGGTCCGCGTGCCGCCCGGCACGCACGCGCCGCCCCTTCGCGCTCCCCGCATGCCCGATCCGCTCGACGCCGCCGCCGCCCCCGCGTCGCCCCGTCTCCGCGTCTTCCTCGCCGGCGCCACCGGCACGATCGGCCGCGCCACCGCGCGCGCCCTCGTGCGCCACGGCCACGAGGTCGTGGCACTCGTGCGTCCGCGCAGCGCCGAGGCGGCACGTGCGATCGCGGGGCTCGTGGTGCGCACCGGCGATGTCACCGATCCGGCGTCGCTCGCGCGCGACGGCTTCGCGGGCGAGCGCTTCGACGCCGTCGTCTCGTGCCTTGCCTCGCGCACCGGCGCACCCGCCGATGCGTGGGCGATCGACCATCGCGCGCAGGCGGCGCTCCTCGCCGCGGCGCGCGACGCGGGCGTGACGCACTTCGTCCTCCTGTCGGCCATCTGCGTGCAGAAGCCGCGCCTCGCCTTCCAGCACGCCAAGCTCGCCTTCGAGCGCGAGCTGATGGCGTCGGGGCTCACCTGGTCGATCGTGCGCGCGACGGCGTTCTTCAAGTCGCTCTCGGGGCAGGTGGAGCGCGTACGGCAGGGGAAGCCGTTCCTCGTCTTCGGCGATGGACGCCTGACCGCCTGCAAGCCGATCAGCGACGACGATCTGGCCGACTACCTCGCCGGGTGCCTCACCGATGCATCGCGCGCGAACCGCATCCTGCCGATCGGCGGGCCGGGCGCCGCGCAGACGCCGCGCGAACAGGGCGAGGCGCTCTTTGCGCTCGCGGGCAGGCCGCCGAAGTTCACCCAGGTCCCGGTCGCGCTGCTCGACGTCATCGCCGGCGTGCTCGGCGCGCTCGGCACCGTGATCCCGCCGCTGCGGGCGAAGGCGGAGTTCGCGCGCATCGGCCGCTACTACGCCACCGAGTCGATGCTCGTCTGGGACGAGCGCGCGCAGCGCTACGACGCCGACGCCACGCCGAGCACCGGCACGGAGACGCTGGCCGAGCACCACGCCAGGCTGCTGCGCGGCGAGGCACGCGACGATCGTGGTGCCCACGCGGTCTTCTGAGATGCCCACGATGCGCGCCTTGGCCTCACGACACCGGCCGCTCCGTGCGATCGTGCGTGCGTGCGAGCTGGCGTCGTTCGGCGTCGGCACGCTGGCGGCGCAGGTCGGCGACACGCTTCCCGTCGTCGCGCCGCGCCCGGGCCTCGTGATCACGCGTCCGGTCCGCATCGCGCCGGGGCGCCACGTCCTCCCCGCGCCCGGCGACACGGCGCGCGCGCTGCTCGTGGTGCGCGGCGACGACGTGACGGTGGACCTGCGCGGCGTCACGCTCGTCGGCCTCGATCCGGCCGCCGATCCCGACGAGGCGGCCGGGACGGCGATCCGCATCGAGGGCGGGCGACGCGTGACGATCCTGGGTGGGCGCATCCGCGGCTACCGCACCGCGATCCTCGCGCTCGGCACGCGCGACCTGGTGATCCGCGACGCCGACCTGCGACACGGCTGGCGCCCGCGCCTCTTCAGCGACCGGTGGCAGGAATCGCTCGTCGACTGGCTCTCGTTCCACCGCAACGAACACGGCGAGTGGCGCCGCTTCGGCGCGGCGATCCACCTGGACGGCGTCACCGGTGGCACGATCGACGGCGTGCGCGCCGAGCAGGGCATGAACGGGCTGCTCGCCGCCCGCAGCGACTCGCTCCGCATCGTCGGCAACACCTTCGCCTTCAACAGCGGACTCGGGATCGGCCTCTATCGCACGCGCGACCTGGTGATCGCGAACAACGCCCTCGACTTCAACGTCCGGGGCTACTCGCACCGCGTCTACCGGCGCGGACAGGATTCGGCCGGGATCCTCTGCTTCGAGCAGTGCAGCGGCAACCTGTTCGCCTTCAACGTGGTGACGCACGGCGGCGACGGCTTCTTCCTGTGGGCGGGCCAGTCGACGATGGACAGCGGCGCGGGCGGTTCGAACGACAACCGGCTGGTGGGGAACGACTTCTCGTTCGCGCCCACGAACGGCATCGAGGCCACGTTCAGCCGCAACACGTTCGTCGGCAACGTCATCGAGGGCAACGACCACGGCATCTGGGGCGGCTACTCGTATGCGTCACGCATCGAGGGCAACTGCGTGTCGCGAAATCGCATCGCGATCGCGGTGGAGCACGGTCAGGACAATCTCGTGGCGCGCAACCGGTTCGCGCACGACAGCATCGCCATCGCGCTCTGGGGCGACCCGGTGGCGCCATCGGACTGGGGGTACCCGAAGCATCGCGACACGCGGAGCCGCGACTGGCGGATCGTCGACAACCAGTTCGTCGCGCCGGTGCAGGCGTGGCGGCTCGAGCGCACGAGCGGCCTCGAGATCGACCGCAATCGCCACGTCGCGCGCGACACGAGCGCGTGCACGCCGCGCGCGCTCCTTGGCACCGCGTGGGACTCGGTGCTGGCGTCGCTCCCGCCGGGCATCGACACGGTGCGCCCCTCGCGCCCACGCCCGGACCGCGCCGCGATCGTGATCGACGCCTGGGGGCCGTACGACGGCCGTTCGCCGCGGCTCGTGCCGGTGGACACGCTGCGCGACACGGTACGACTGGCGCTGCTTGGCCCGGTGGGGCGGTGGACGCTCGCGTCGCGCACCGGCGTCGCCTCGCTGTCGCGCGCCGAGGGGGCGACGGGCGACACGATCACGGTGATCCCGTCGGATGTGCGCGCGTGGCGCGTCGCCCTGACCTGGCGGGGCGCAGCGATCGAATGGCCGAACGGCGACACCGTGGCCGCCGGGCGCGAGGTCCCGGTGGTGTTCGCGCACGAGGATCGCCTCGGGCCGTGGCGCGTGCGCCTGGTCTCGTGGCGCGACTCCACCGATGATCCGCTGCGCGACACCGTCGCGCTGGCACGTGCCCTCGCGGGCGACGGGGCGCGCGTGGCGACGTGGCCGCGGCTCTCGTGGACCTGGTCGCGGCCGCGCACGAGCGAGGTCCCGGCCACGCGGTGGGCGATGGTCGCCGAGAGCGAGGTGGTGGTGCCGGCCGGGACGCACGCGCTGCGCACGATCGCCGACGACGCGGTACGCGTCTGGATCGACGGGCGACTGGTGATCGACGACTGGGTGCCGGGCGAGTCGCGCGTGCGCGCGGCGCCGATCGCGAGCGGGCGACGCCGCGTGCGCGTCGCGTACTGGCAGCGCGACGGCTGGTCGGAGCTGCGCGTCGACCTGGTGGCCGGGTCGGCGCGCTCGCGCGGCTCGCCGGGGCCGCACTGACGCTCGACGCGCGAGCGGCCACGCACGGCGGGTGCACGCGCGCGGGTGGCGATGCGCTCGTTCGCGCGCCGCGACCGCGTCAGGCGGGCGACGTCGCGGGCACGGGGGTGGCATCGCGCGTCCCCGGACGGAAGAGGAGCGCGAAGAGCACGAGCACGCCGAATGCCCCGGCGGCCGGCACCAGCCAGACGCCCGACCACTCGTGCGGCGCGAGCCCCGCCGCCGCCGGTCGTTCGTGTGCCTTCACCACCACGCCCGAGAGCCAGCTCCCCACGAACTGGCCGACACCGAGCGTGACGAAGGCGATGAAGCCCTGCGCCGCCGCGCGGAAGCGCAGGTCGGCGCGCTGGTCCACATAGATCTGCCCGGTCACGAAGAAGAAGTCGTAGCAGATGCCGTGCAGCAGAATGCCGATGTAGAGCATCCACGCCGCGTCGCCGGCGTCGCCGTACGCGAACAGGAGGTAGCGCGCGACCCACGCCGCCATCCCCGCGAGGAGCATGTTGCGCACGCCGAGCCGCACCAGGAACCAGGGCATGAGGACCATGAAGCCGATCTCGCTCACCTGCCCGAGCGTCATGGTGCGCGCCGGCGCGGGGATCCCGACCTCGTTGAGGAAGAGGTTGGCGAAGGCGTAGTAGAACTGGAGCGGGATGCAGAGCAGGAAGGAGCCGAGCACGAAGACCGCGAACGAGCGGTCCTTCATGAGCGCGAGCGCGTCGAGGCCGAGCACGTCGCGCCACGAGAGCGCGGTGCCGGCGGCGTGCGGTGGCGTGTGCGGGAGCGTGAGCGCGTAGAGGCCGAGCGCGACCGAGACCGCGGCGCCGATGCGGAGCGGCGTCGCCGTCGCCTCGACACCGAGCTGGCCGATCACGACGCCGACGACGATCCACCCGATCGTGCCGAGCACGCGCACGCGCGGGAACTCGCGCGCCGGGTCGCCCAGGTGGTCGAACGCCAGCGAGTTGGTGAGCGCGAGCGTCGGCATGAAGCAGAGCGTGTAGGCGAGCATCGCGGCGTAGAAGCCGCCGAAGCCCGACTGCGTGGTCGCGAAGAGCAGCAGCGCCCCGCCGAGCACGTGGAGCGCGGCGAGCACGCGCTCGGTGGCGAAGAAGCGGTCGGCGACCATCCCGACGAAGAAGGGCGAGAGCATCGCCGCCAGCGCGGGCGTGCCGTACACGGCACCGATCTGCGCGCCGTCGAAGCGGAGCCCCTGCCCCATGTACGTCCCCATCGTCACCAGCCACGAGCCGTAGACGACGTACTGCAGGAACATCATCGCCGAGAGGCGCAGCCGGATGGGACCGGGGGCGCCGACGCGCGCGGCGTCGGTCACGGGAGCACCCGGATCTTGATGTCGCGGAAGGCGACCCACGAGCCGTGCTCCTGCAGCCCGATGTGCCCCGTCGTCGCGCGACCGTAGCGCGGCCACTCGACGAACTTGCTGGCGCGCACGCGCGCGAGCCAGTCGGCGCTCCCGAGCTCGTAGCGCGCGACCTGCGTGCCGTTGAGCCAGTGCTCGACCCGAGTGCCGTTCACGATGATGCGCACCGCGTTCCACTGGCCGGGCGGCTTCGACAGCCCGCGCACGGCGGGATAGAGGCCGTACACCGCACCGGCCGAGGTGAGGAGCCGCTGCCCGTCGCGGTGCCGTGCGTCGTCGAGCACCTGCATCTCGGGCGCGCTCTGGTAGATCTCCTCGCCCTCCTTCTCCTCGGCGCGGTAGAAGATGCCGCTGTTCGCCGGCGGGCCATCGGGCTTCACGCGCCACTCGAGGCGCAGCTCGAAGTTGCTGAAGCGCTCGACGGTGATGATGTCCTGCGCCGGCGCGACGCGGGTCAGTGCACCATCCTCCACCGCCCAGCCGGGCGCCATGATCGGGCTCCCGTAGGCGCGCCAGCCTGCGAGCGTGCGCCCGTCGAAGAGCAGCCGCCAGCCGGCGCGATGCTCGGCCTCGGTGAGCACGTTCTGCGCGGGAGTCGAGCCTTGCGCGGTGCCGCGCGCCGCGCCGCCGCAGGCGGCGAGCAGCGATGCGGCGAGGAGCGTCGCACTGCGGATCAGCGATGGCATGCGATCAGAGCTCCCAGCCGGCACGATACGAGCGCGCGAGGTGCACGTTGGCACCGGCGAGGTTGGTGACCTTCATGGCAGGGCCGTCGTAGGCGAGGAGCGTTCCGTTGCCGGCCCGCGACGCGACGAGGCCGAGGAGCATCAGCTCGGTGAGCTGCGCGGAGTACGAGAAGGGGGCGCTCGGTTCGCCCTGCCGCTTGCAGGCGCGCACCCAGTTGGCCTCGTGCGACAGCTCGATGCGCGGCACCGACTTCGCCACCGCGTCGGCGTCGCGCTGCAGCGCGTCGGGGTAGATGCGCGGGTTCTCGCCGTAGGTGCCGTAGGTGAGGATGCCGCGTTCGCCGACGAAGACACCGCCGCCCCCATCGCCGCGCGGGAGCGTCAGCTCGCGCGGGAGGAACGGCGGGCGCGGCGGCATGAGGCCGCCGTCGTACCACGAAAGCGAGACCGGCGGCTGGCTCCCGCGCTTCCCGAAGCCGAACTGCACGAGCATCGCGTTCGGGTAGCTCGCGGGGTTGTCGGCCGGGCCACCCCACGGCGTGGCCGACGCGCTGATCGTCTCGGGGTGCTCGAGATCGAGCGCGAACATCGGCTGGTCGAGGAGGTGCGCGCCCATGTCGCCGATCGCCCCGACACCGAACGGCACCCAGCCGCGCCAGGTGAACGGGTGGTAGGCGGGATGGTAGGCGATGTCCTGTGCCGCGGGCGCCGGACGGCTGCGATCCTGCGTGGGCCACGGGAGCGCCTGCGCCCAGTAGCGCTGCGGGCGATCGGTCCAGACGTGCACCTCGCGCACGGGGCCGATCACGCCGGCGCGGATCCACTCGCGGATGCGTCGCGTCCCCTCCATGCTGTGGCCCTGGTTCCCCATCTCCGCCACGACGCCGGTCTCGCGCCACACCGTCGTGAGCAGCCGCGCCTCGGCCACGCTCCAGCAGAGCGGCTTCTGGACGTAGACGTGCTTGCGTGCGCGCATCGCGGCCACCGCGATCGCGGCAGCGATCGCGGCATGCAGGTGATCGGGCGTCGCGATCACCACCGCGTCGAGCTCCTTCTCCTGCGCCAGCAGCTCGCGGTAGTCGACGTAGCGCCGTGCCGTGTCGTAGCTCTCCTTGAGCCGCACCGCCGCCGGGTTCACGGTGCCGTCCTGCCGCGGGCGCAGCTTGCCGGTGACCTGCCGCTCGACGTATCCCGGATCGACGTCGCACCACGCGACCACCTGCTCGTCGAGGAGCTGCATCCAGTTGTTCTGCCCCATGCCGCCGGCACCGATGATCGCGATGCGCAGCCGGTCGCTCGGCGCCACGTGCCCGGGGCCGCCGAGCACGTGGCGCGGGACGATCATCACCCCGGCGCCGATCGCCGCGGCGCGCGCGACGAAGTCGCGTCGCGAGAGCTCCTCACTCATGGCCGATCACCTCTGCATGGGAGACACCATTGATCGTTGCGCCGTCCGCGCGACGCGCCCGCGTATCGGCCCGGCCGTCTCCGTCCTCCGGTCGTCCCCGCTCCTCCGTTTTCCGCCGTTCGGATCGGGATCGGACAACAGACCGGAAAGCGGGGGAACGGGGACGACCGGAGGACGGAGACGGCCATTCGACACGGAAACTCAGGCGCGACGTCGGAGGACATCGGCCGCGATGATGCGATGGGACGCGAGGGGCGCGCGATGGACACTGAATGCTGATGATGTCGGTGACGGAGTGAGCATCGTCCCCAGCCTGCCGCCTGCACCCCTCTTCGCAGGAGCGGTGCATCGCGCTTCCTCGCGTGTCGTCGCATCATCGCGGCCCGGCAGTTCGCCAGGGGCCATACCCTCGCCGATACGCATCGCATCGTTGCAACCGCTGTGATCACGTGCGACTCACGCCGTCCGCGGACGCCAGGTGCCGCGGGCGACGGCGGGGACGAAGTCGTGCACGAGCGACGGGTCGTAGTCGAGCGTGCGTCCTTCCTCGGCGCTGCGGTAGGCGGCCATGAGGAGGCGCACGACCTCCACGCCGTCGGCGAAGGTGAGGCGTGGCGCTTCCTTGCCGAGGAAGGCGCGCACGAAGTGACGATCCTCGGCCTCGTAGCCGTACGCCGCGGCCTCGTTGGCGACCACCGGCATCTGGCCGGTCTCGGCATTCTGCTTCTCCACCAGGTCCTCGCCCACGCCACCCTGCACGGCGCGACTGAAGAAGAGCGTGAGGCCGGCATCCAGCGTGTTCCACCGCATCGAGTACTCGGGGCCAAGGAGCTCGGCGCTCAGGCGCAGCCCGGCGCCGACGAAGCTCCAGCTGGTCGTCGCCTCGCCCATCACCACGTGCCCGTCGTCGGTGACGAACTCGATCGTCAGGCTCGCGAAGTCCTCGCTCGGCGTGCGCGTGTAATCGACCGCGTCTCCCATCGTGCGCCGCAGCTGCGCCGCATACTCGGGACGCGTCCACTTGAGCGACGCGATCTGCCCCGTCACGCGCACCGGTCGCACCGTCGACAGCGGCGCACCCGGCTTGGCGAGCAGGTGCCGCACCACGAGCGCCGAGTGGCACATCATGTCGTTGAGGACGCCGCCGCCCTGCAGCTCGCCGCGCCAGAACCACGGCATGTGCGGTCCGGCGTGCTCCTCGGCCGCGCGCGCGAGGTACGGACGCCCCGTCGTCGCC
>JALOPO010000527.1 GCA_025453855.1 Gemmatimonadaceae bacterium | reverse complement strand
GTCGGCGGGCGCGCGCACAGCATCGCGCTCGGCGGCACCGTCGCGGACCTTGGCGCGTCGTGGCTGCACGACGCGCGGCGCAACGAGTTCACGGCGATGGCGCATGCGGAGGGGCTGCACGTCGCCGAGCAGGAGATGGACTGGCTGCAGCAGGTCGGCAGCACACCGATCGATCCCGCCCGCCAGCGCGAGCTGTGGCGCGACTTCGACGCGCTGATGGCCGAGGGCGAGCGTCGCACCGCCGACGGGAGCGACGAGGCGATGGCGGCGCTCGTTCCCCCCGACCATCCGTCACGCGAGCTGTACGCGGGGATCTTCCTGCGCTGGATCGGCGCGCCGCCGGAGTTGCTGTCGGCCGCCGACTTCGGCGCCTTCGAGGAGGGTGACGCCGACTGGCTCGTCCCCGACGGGATCGGCACGCTGCTCACGCGCATCGGGGCGGCGTTGCCCGTGCGGACGGGGGCACCGGTGCGCGAGCTGCGACGCGAGGCGCACGGCGTGGCGGTGCGCGGCCCCATGGGCGAGCTGCGTGCGCGCGCGGCGATCGTCACGGTGCCCGCGGCGCTCATCGCGGAGGAGGCGATCCGCTTCACGCCCTCCCTCCCCGTGCGGGTGCTGGAGGCGGCCGCGGGGCTCCCACTCGGCGTCGTGGAGAAGGCGTATGCGCAGGTGCCGCCCGGGGTGCTGCCGCCGGAGGTGCGCACCGCGGTCACCGATGCCACGCGCACCGGGGCGAGCGTGGTGCTGCGCCCCGACACGCACGATCACGTGCTGTACTACGTGGCCGGCGATCCGGCGCGGGCCCTCGCGCGCGCCGACGATCGTGCGGCCGCGGCGCTCGTGCGTGACGCGGTGGACGCGACCTTCGGGAGCGCGATCCGGGAGGCGATCGGCGACGTGGTGCACAGCGGCTGGTGCGTCGATCCGTGGTCGCGCGGGAGCTACTCGTACGCGCGCCCCGGCGCGGTGGCGGGACGGCGCGTGCTCGCCGAGCCGATCGACGACGTGCTCTGGTTCGCGGGCGAGGCGTGCTCGGTGGATGCGGCGGGGACGCTGCATGGCGCCTGGCGGAGCGGGACGGCGGCCGCGCGCGCGGTGCTCGATCGACTGCCGCGCGCGGGTGCCGCCTGACGCGCCGCGATGGCGTCGCGGCCGTGGCATGCCGCCGCTAGTCTTCGCCCGCATGAACGTCGCCGCGCAGGTGGTGCAGGTCGCCGACATCTCGTCGCTCGCGCACGTGATCCAGCAGGCGGTGGCGCCGGCCTTCGTGCTCACCGCCACCGGCGGCTTCCTCGCGGTGATGACGAGCCGGCTGGCGCGCATCATCGACCGGGCACGGGCGATGGAGTCGCAGCACGACGTCTCGCAGGACGCGGTGCATCGCGCCTCGCTGCGCGCGAGCCTCGACACGCTCTCGCACCGCGCCACGCTCGTGAACCGCGCGATCGCCTGCGTCACCTCGTGCGCGCTCCTCATCTGCAGCGTGATCGCCACGCTCTTCCTCGGGGCGGTGCTGTCGGTGAACGGCGACCGGCTGGTGGCGCTGGCCTTCATCGCCGCCATGGCGCTCCTCATCGCGGGACTCGTCTACTTCCTGCGCGAGACCTTCGTGGCCACGCGCACCATCCGCATCGGCCGGGAGGAGAACCTGTGACCGCACGCACCGACGACGCGCGCATCCGCGCCACGTGGGATGCCAACGCCACCGCGTGGACCGACGCCGTGCGCGGCGGTCGCATCGAGAGCCGGCGCGTGGCCACCGACGCGGCCATCGTCGCGGCGTGCGAGCGGCAGCCGCACGGGCCGCTGCTCGACGTGGGGTGCGGCGAGGGGTGGCTGCTGGCCGCGCTCGCCGATCGCGGACGCCGCGACCGCTACGACGCGCTCGTGGATGACGCGTCGCGCTGCGCGGGGCCGTGGCGCACCATCGTCTGCAACTTCGCGCTCCTCGACGCCGACCTCGTGCCGGTGCTCCGGGCGCTGCGCGCGCGGCTCGCGCCGGATGGCGCGCTCCTCGTGCAGACGGTGCATCCGTGGGCCGCGCTCGGCGACGCGCGCTACGCGAGCGCGTGGCGCGAGGAGCGCTGGCAGGCGTTCGGCGACGCGTTCGCCGAGCCGATGCCGTGGTACTACCGCACCCTCGGCGACTGGGTGCGCGCGCTCGGTGACGCGGGGTTCGGCATTGCGCGACTCGAGGAGCCGGTGCATCCCGACACGGGACGTCCGCTCTCGCTGCTGCTCCAATGTCGCTCGGCCTGAGCGTCAGCGTCGTCGAGCTCGCGGCCGCGATCGCGACGCTCGTCAACGTCTGGCTCACCATCCGCACCAGTCTCTGGAGCTGGGCGTGGGGGGCGCTGGCGGTCGCGCTCTACGCGATCGTCTTCTGGGAGAGCCATCTCTGGAGCAGCATGGTGCTGCAGGTCGCGTACTACCTGCCGATGCAGGCGGTCGGCTGGTGGACGTGGCTGCGCGCCGGCCCGTCCGGTGACGACGACCTCCCCGTCACGCAGCTCGGTACCACCGCGCGCCTCGCGTGGGGGGCGATCGCGGTCGTGCTCACCGTCGCCCTCGGCCTGACGATGGGGCGCTTCGGTGCCGCGCAGACGTGGAGCGATGCCGCCATCACCGCGACGAGCGTGGTGGGGCAGGCGCTCATGACGCGCAAGGTGATCGAGCACTGGGGCTGCTGGGTGGTCGTGAACCTCGCCTACGCGGCGTGGCTCCTGCCGCGCCAGGGGCTCTGGCTTTCGGCCGCGCTCTACGCGCTCCTCCTCGTGCTTGCCGTCCGCGGCTGGCGCGAGTGGGCGCGCGCGCTCGGCCGGGCACATGCGGGGAGCGCTGCGCCGGCACCGGCCGCATCGTAGCTTGCAGCACCTCCCACCACGGGGCTCCGGGTCATGTCGCGCCTCCTCGCCTGCACGCTCCTCGCGTCCGGTCTCCTCGCCGCGCCCGGCGCGCTTCTCGCGCAGCGCGGCACGCACGTCCCCACGATCGACGAGCTGCTCGCGCTGCGCAGCGTCGGCTCGCCGCAACTCTCGCCCGACGGGCGCCGCATCGCCTGGCTGGAGACGCGCACCGACTGGGGGCGCGACCAGTTCACGAGCCAGCTGTGGCTCGCCGACAGCGCGGGTGCCGTGCCCCGCCAGCTCACGCGACACGAGCAGGGCGTCTCGCAGCCGCTCTGGTCGCCGGATGGCAAGTGGATCGCCGTCACGAGCACCCGGGTCGGCGGCAAGGCACAGCTCTTCGCCATCCCGGTCGACGGCGGCGAGGCGGTGCAGCTCACCAACCATCCGGTGGGGGTGATCGGCTTCCGCTGGAGCCCGACGGGCGATCGGATCGCGTTCACCGCCACGGCCGCCGATCCCGAGCGAACGCGCCGCGACAGCACCTACGGCGCGTTCGAGGTGGTGCGGCGCGACTACGCGTGGCCGCAGCTGTGGACGATCGAGCTCGCGCCGGCGCTCGCCGCGCCGCAGGGCGGGACGATGCGCACGCGCGGCACGCAGCGGGCGGTGGGCGGCTTCGAGTGGTCGCCCGACGGGACGCGCATCGCCTTCGCCGCCACGCGCGCCCCCGACCTCGCGTTCGCCGAGACGAGCGATCTCTTCGTCGACTCGGTGCGCGCCGTCGTCACGCAGCCGGGTCCGGAGGGGACGCCGACGTGGTCGCCCGACGGCACGCGCCTGGTCTTCGCGAGCGCGATGGGTGCCACCGAGCGCAACTACGCGCGCACGCTGCGCCTCGCCACGGTGAGCGCCGAGGGCGGGGCGGTGACGCCGGTGCCGACGACGTTCGACGAGCAGGCGAGCGTGATCGGATGGACGACGGCCGGGATCTGGTTCGCGGCGCTCGAGCGCACCGCGTCGCACCTCTTCCGCGTGGATCCGGCGAGCGGGGCGGTGACGCGC
>JALOPO010000526.1 GCA_025453855.1 Gemmatimonadaceae bacterium | reverse complement strand
AGGATGCCGGCGACGAGGGCGGCGTCGGCGTGCGCTTCGGTGATGGCGTCGGCGACGTGGCTGGGGGCGCCGGCGCCGCCGGAGGCGATCACCGGGACCGGGACGGCGTCGGCGATCGCGCGGGTGAGCGGGAGGTCGTAGCCGGTGCGGGCGCCGTCGCGGTCGATGCTGGTGAGCAGGATCTCCCCTGCCCCGCGCGCGACGCACTCCTGCGCCCAGGCGATCGCCTCGAGGGGCGTCTCGGTGCGGCCGCCGTGGGTCCAGACCTTCCAGACGCCGTCGGCGTTCGCCTTGGCGTCGATGCTCGCCACGACGCACTGCGCCCCGAAGCGATCGGCACACTCGGTCAGCACCTCCGGGCGCGCGACGGCGGCGGAGTTGAGCGAGACCTTGTCGGCGCCGGCGCGGAGGGTGCGCGCGACGTCGTCGGCGGTGCGCACCCCGCCACCGATCGTGAGCGGGATGAACAGCCGCTCGGCGGTGCGGCGCGCGACGTCGAGCAGCGTCTCGCGCGCCTCGTGGCTCGCGGCGATGTCGAGGAAGACGATCTCGTCGGCCCCCTCGGCCTCGTAGCGCTGCGCCAGCTCCACCGGGTCGCCGACGTCACGGAGGCCGACGAACTGGACGCCCTTCACCACGCGGTCACCGCGAACGTCGAGGCAGACGATCAGTCGGTTCGTCAGCATGCGTGCGTACGGTCGAGAGTCATGCAGCCTTTGGCATAGCGGAACCGATTGAACCACAGAGGACTCAGGGGAACAGCGAGGGGACGCAGGGGACGGCCGGACATCCGCGCATTCGGCGTGCGGCGCTTCACGGAGGCCCTCCGATGGAATCGTGCCCGGCTCCGCACAACAGGAAACTCCCAGCGCAATGGCCGGGCAGTTCCCTGTGTCCCCTGTGGTTCAATCGGTTCCGCGCAGCACTCACGGCAGGACCTCGAGCGCCACGGCGCCCTGAGGACGCGGATGTGGACGGTCGACTTCGCGGCGTCGGCGAACGAGCGGAGGAAGTGCGTCCACATGCGGCTCGGCAGCTTGCCGCGGTAGTACGGGCGCCCGCCCATGTCGATGGCGCACTGCACGAGCGCGTCGTCCATCGGGACCACGCGGTCGGCGTAGCGAGCGCACGTCGGCGGCAACTCGGCCGCGACCGCGGTGCCGAGGCAGATCGCGACGTCCTCGATCAGGTGGTGCGGGAGGTCGCCGGTGGCGCGCACCGTCACATCACCAGCATGTGGTCGAGGAAGGCGTGCGTGGTCTGCACGTCGGCCTGCCCCGTGCCGCGCGTCACCGTGACGGTGATCTGCGTCTCCTTGGTCTCACGGCGCACCGTGCTCATGCTGCGAACTCCTCCGCGATGGCGCGCGGGTCGAGCGCGCCGGTGTAGAGTGCCATGCCGAGGACCGCCCCCCGCACGCCGGCATCGGCGAGGCGGCGCAGGTCGAGCGCGGTCGCGATGCCGCCGCTGGCGATCACCGGGTGCGCGCACGCCTCGACGACGTCGTCCATCAACGAATGGTCGGCGCCCTGCATCTTCCCTTCCTGGTGCACCGCCGTGACGAGGACGCCGGCGAGCGGCAGCTCGTTCAGGTCGCGCACCGCGTCCTCGATGTCGAGCGGGAGCGTCTTCGCCCACCCGCGCACCGTGACTTTGCGCTCGCGCACGTCGGCGGCGATGACGAGGCGATGCGGGAAGAGCGCGGCCATCTCCTCGAGCCAGCCGCGATCCTCGAACGCCTTGGTGCCGAGCACGATGCGGCGGGCGCCGAGCTCGATGAGCGCCATGATCGCGTCCTCGTCGCGGACGCCGCCGCCGACCTGCACGTCGAGGTCGGTCGCCTCGAGGATCCGCTCGACGACGCGGCGGTTGTTCCCCTTGCCCGTCGCGGCGTCGAGGTCGACGATGTGGAGCGAGCGGAAGCCCGCCTCCTCCCACTCCTTCGCGACCGCGACGGCGTCGGGGCGGCGCACCGCCTCGTTGGCGTAGTCGCCGCCGACGAGCTGCACGCAGGCCCCGTCGCGCAGGTCGACGGCGGGGATCGCGACCAGCCCGTCGGGTGGTCCGAAGCTCCAGTCGAGCAGGCTCATCGCCCGTCCTCGGTGATCTCGGTGTTCAGGTGCGCCGCGATCGCGGCGGTGACGGCGGTGGTCGCGCGGGCGTCGCGGGCCTCGAGGCGGTCGCGCACCTCGCGCACCCAGGCGTGCACGAAGCTCACACCGGCGGTACTCGACTTCTCGGGGTGGAACTGCGTGCCGACGCAGGCGCCGACGCGCACCATCGCCGGAAAGCGGTCGCCCTCGTGCTCGCCCCACGCCACCACGACCGACGGATCGACGGGCGCGCCGACGAAGCTGTTGGCGTAGTAGGGCGTCGTGAGGCCGCTCGCATCGAGCAGCGGGTCGTGCGCCTCGACGAGCGGATTCCAGCCGATCTGCGGGACGCGCGCCGCATCGAACTTGCGGCAGCGCCCCGCGATGACGCCGAGCCCGGCCCCGCCACCCTCGTCACTCGCCTCGAACATGATCTGCATGCCGAGGCAGATGCCGAGTGTGGGGAGGCCGGCGCGGATCGCGTCGGCCATCACGGCGCGGCCCTCGCCGAGCGCGGTGGTGGCGGCCTGGAAGGCGCCGACGCCGGGAAGCACGAGCGCGTCGCCGGCGACGGCGCGCGCGGGATCGCGCTCGACCGCGACCGTCACGCCGGGGCGCTCGAGCGCCTTCTGCAGCGAGTGCAGGTTGCCGGCGCCGTAGTCGAAGAGGACGATCCTCACGCGCGCGCTCCCGGGATGGGCATCGTGTCGGTGCGCTGCAGCGGCCCGCGTTCGGCGAGGACGGCGCGCAGCGTCATGAGGCACTGCTCGACCAGCTCCCACGGTCCGACCGAGATGCGGAGGCAGTCGCCGACGTGCGGCAGCCCCGGGAAGGGACGCACCGCGACGCCGCGCGCACGCATCGCCGCGCCGACCTCGACGCAGTCGGCCACGGGGACGCAGGTGAAGTTGGCGCTCGACGCGATGGGATCGAGCCCCATCTCGCGCAGCCGCGCCTCGAGGCGCAGGCGGTGCTCGACGGCGAGCGCGATGTGTTCATCGACCCACGCCCGGTCGTGCGTGATCGCGGCCAGCGCGACCGACTCGGCGAGCGCGTTCACCTTGTACGGGCCGCGGCTCTTCTCGACCTCGGC
>JALOPO010000525.1 GCA_025453855.1 Gemmatimonadaceae bacterium | reverse complement strand
CGACCTGCCCAAGAAGTCCTTCTGGCAGAAGGTCAAGTCGTTCGTCACCACCGACTGGCGCGTCGCCCTCAAGGGGGGCGTCGACCAGGGCTCGCTGGAGAAGCTCGAGGAGCTGCTCCTCGAGTCCGACTTCGGCGTCCCGGTGACGCTGCGCCTCACCGCGGCGGTGGAGGAGCGCGCGCGGCGTGGCAAGGTGCGCACGCAGGACGAGTTCATCGCCGCACTGCAGGAGGAGATCACCGGCGCGCTCACCGCCGGCAACGCCGACACGGCGCTCCGCTTCGCGGAGTCGCGGCCGTCGGTCATCCTCGTGCTCGGCGTGAACGGGGCGGGGAAGACGACCTTCATCGGCAAGCTGGCGGCGCGCTTCCGCGGCGAGGGGAAGAAGGTGGGGCGATCGCGCAACTCAAGGTCTGGGCGGAGCGCAGTGGTGCGGAGTTCGTGGGCGCCTCGCCGGGCGCCGACCCGGCGTCGGTGGCGTACGGCGCCATCGAGGCGGCGATCACGCGCGGCTGCGACGTGGCGATCATCGACACCGCCGGCCGGCTGCACACCAGCGATGCGCTCATGGACGAGCTGCGCAAGGTCGCGCGCGTCATCGAGAAGAAGCTGCCCGGTGCCCCGCACGAGTCGCTCCTCGTGCTCGACGGGACGATCGGGCAGAACGCGGTGAACCAGGCGCGCACCTTCGCGGCCGCGGTGCCGGTGACGGGGCTGGTGGTGACGAAGCTCGACGGCACCGCACGCGGGGGCGTGGTGGTGGCGGTGCACGAGGCGCTCGACGTGCCGGTGAAGTTCCTCGGCGTGGGCGAGGGGGTGGGCGACCTGCTGGAGTTCGACGCGCGCGAGTTCGCGACCGAGCTGTTCGCCGGCTGATGGCGGTGGCGCGCGACGGGACCGCGCGCCGCGGCGCGACCGAGGGCGCACCGGCGCTCCGGCTCGACACGCCGGTGACATACGTGAAGGGCGTCGGGCCGCGGCGCGCCGAGCTGCTGGCGAAGCTCGGCATCACCACGGCGGGCGACCTGCTGCAGCACGTGCCGCGTCGCTACGAGGACGCGACGACGGTGCTCCGCATCGCCAGCGCGCAGCCGGGGAGCGACGTCACGGTGCTCGGCCGCGTGGTGAGCAAGGGGGTGATCCCGACGCGCCGCGGCCTGCGGATCTTCCAGGCGGTGCTCCGGGACGAGAGCGGGCTGCTCGAGTGCTCGTGGCCGGGGCAGCCGTACCTCGATCGCACGATCAACGTGAACGACGTGCTGCTCGCGAGCGGGCCGGTGCGCTTCTTCCACGGGCGCCAGCTGCAGCCGCGCGAGTACGTGAACCTGGGGCCCGACGACAGCGGGAGCGCGAGCGGGCGCGTGCTCGCCGTCTACGGCACGACCGAGGGGCTGCCGCAGAAGGCGCTGCGCGCGATCATCGAGGCGCATCTCGACCAGCTCCTCCCGCAGGTCACCGAGCACCTCCCGGCGTGGGTGATCGCGGAGGCGGGCGTGCCCTCGCTCCCCGAGGCGCTGGCGCTGGTGCACCGGCCGACGAGCGTGGCCGAGGCGAATCGCGGGCGGTCGCGCCTCGCGTTCGAGGAGCTGCTCTCGGTGCAGCTGCTGCACCGCCGCGCGAACCAGCTGGCGCGTGCCACGCGCAGCGGGATCACCTTCCGCAACCGTCGCCAGCTCACCACGTCGCTCAAGCGCGAGCTCCCGTTCGAGCTCACGGGCGCGCAGGTGCGCGTGCTGCGCGAGATCGTCGCCGACATGACGAGCCCGCGCCGCATGCACCGGCTGCTGCAGGGCGACGTGGGGAGCGGCAAGACGATCGTGGCGCTCTTCGCCGCGCTGGTGGCGCTCGAGAACGGCTACCAGGCCGCCCTCATGGCGCCCACCGAGCTGCTGGCCGAGCAGCACCATCGCACCTTCACGCGGCTGCTCGCGCCGCTCGGATTGATCCCCGAGCTGCTCACGGGGCGCCTGGGGGCGCGGGCACGGCGTGCGGCGGCGACGCGGCTCGACTCGCACGAGCCGCTGCTGGTGGTGGGGACGCACGCGCTCGTGCAGGACGCCACGAGCTTCGGGAAGCTCGGCCTGGTCGTGGTCGACGAGCAGCACCGCTTCGGCGTGGAGCAGCGCAAGGCGCTGGGCGCCAAGGGCGCCGATCCCGACGTGCTCCTCATGAGCGCGACGCCGATCCCGGGTGCGTCGCCCCGAGACCGGCCGCGCGAAGGTGCTCGCCTTCGTGCAGCAGCAGCTCGACGCGGGGCGGCAGGCGTACATCGTCTATCCGGTGATCGAGGAGAGCGAGAAGCACGACCTGCGCGCCGCCACCGAGATGCACGAGGCGCTCGTGCACGGCGCCCTGGCGGGGCGGCGCGTGGGGCTCCTGCACGGCAAGCTGCCCGGTGACCGCAAGGATGCGGTGATGCGCGCCTTCCTCGCGCGCGAGCTCGACGTCCTGGTGGCGACGACGGTCATCGAGGTCGGCATCGACGTCCCGAACGCGACGGTGATGGTGATCGAGCACCCCGAGCGCTTCGGCCTCTCGCAGCTGCACCAGCTGCGCGGGCGCGTGGGGCGCGGCGGCGACGAGAGCTTCTGCATCCTGCTTGGCGACGTGAGCCCCGACAGCGCGGCCCGCCTCGACATCTTCACCGGGACCGAGGACGGCTTCGAGATCGCGCGTGCCGACATGGCGATGCGCGGGATGGGCGACCTGTTCGGGGAGCGGCAGCAC
>JALOPO010000068.1 GCA_025453855.1 Gemmatimonadaceae bacterium | reverse complement strand
GCGAGCGCGCGCACCGCGCCGTCGATCGAGTCGCGCCGGATCGGTGGCGGCGGGACGATGCGCGTCGACACCGGCGGGAGGCCGCGCGCGAGGCGCGGGATCGCGGTCGAGTCGGCGATGCGCGCCGAATCGGCACGCTGCCGCGCCAGCACGCGGTCGATCACCGCCTGGCTCGGCTGCACCACGCCGGTGTCGGACGGGAGGTAGGCGGCGAAGCGCGCCAGCGAGTCGATCCCGGCGGCCACGTACAGGTCGCCCGTGCGATCGCGCCGCAGGCCGAAGGTGCCGCCCGCACCGACCGAGGTGCCGCCCACCCAGACGGCGAGCGTGTCGAGCGTGAGCAGCCCGTCACCCGCGCGCGCGCGCAGCGCCAGCGTGTCGATGCGGATCTGGTCGACGTCGCTCGCGCGCAGCTGCATCTCGACGGTGCCGGTGAGCGACGCGGCGTCGCGCCCGCGCGCATCGACATCCGCGAAGCCGACGAGCGTCGTCGGCGGGACGTTGGTCTTCGTGGTGTCGAGCAGGCGGCGCAGGTCGAGCGAGTCGAAGGTGAGGCGCACGTCGGCGTACGGCGTGCCGCGCGTGGGCACACCCACCGTGCCGCCGAGCGCGATCGCGCCCGCCGTGTCGACGCCGAGCCGCGACGCCACCGCGAGCCGCGAGAGCGGTCCCTGCACGGAGAGCGAACCGCGGGCGAGGCCGCGCAGCCCCGCGGCCGGCGCGAACCGTCCCGCGACGGCGAGATCCAGCGGATCGATGCCGAGCGCGACGTCGACCCGCGGTTCGCGCCCGCCGAGCGCGACGCGCGCCGTCCCGGCCACCGCGCTGCGGCGACCATCCACCGTGTGGGTGAGCGCGAGGCGCGACGCGAGCCAGCCGTCGCTGCGGCCGTTCACCACCGCGGTGCCGCCGATGCGCCCGCCGAGGGTCGCGAGCGATGGCCCGGCGATCGTCACCGGCACCGGCGCGAGCGCGAGGCGCAGGTCGCGCGCCACCACCGCCTCGCCGTCGACGCCGGCGGTGCCGCGCGCATCGAGCACGATCGGCCCCGCGCGACGATCGGCGAAGCGCAGCGAGGCATCGAGTCGCACGCCGGTGAGCGGGCCGTCGAGCGCCACGTCGCCGCTCAGCACCCCCTCGCGCGGGATGACGGTGGTCGTGTCGGGGAGCAGGCGCCGCATGGTGCGCGTGGCGAGGCCGTCGATGCGCACGCGCGTGGAGTCGAAGACGAGCAGGTCGCGCACGAAGCCGAAGCCGGCGCGTCCGCGCGCGGTGCCGCCGTCGAGCGCGATCGCGAGGTCGTCGAGGACGACGCCGAGCGTGTCGCCGCTGATCCGCGTGCGGATCGTGCCGATGCGCCCCGTGCCGCCCGTCGGCAGCAGCGGCGAGAGGAAGCGCACGTCGTCGGTGCGCAGCGAGTCGGCGCGCCCGCGCAGCACGAGCGCGCCGGTGGCGAGATCGTAGCGGCCGTCGAGCGTGGCGACGGTGGCCGGGAGCTGCGTGCGCACGTCGCTGAACCAGAGCGAGTCGCCGGCCAGCTCCACCACGCCGCGCGCGTCGCGCAGCAGCATGGGCGGGGGCTGGAAGGCGAGCACGGTCCCGCGCGCACTCGCGATCTCGTAGCGCTGCCGCACGAACCCCGGCTCCTTGATGCGGAGCAGCGGGAGCCGCGCATCGACGTCGCGCAGCTCGGTGATGCGCTGGTAGCCGTCGCCGCTGCGCCGCACCACGGTGCGCGTCTCGCCAGCCACCGCGGCGGCGAGGATCGAGTCGCGCGCGCGGGCGCTGCGCCACGGCTCCACGTCGTACGGCGACCGCACCACCACGTGCGCATCGCGCAGCACGAGGTCGCGCAGGACGACATGGTCGCCCCACTGCGCTCCCGGCCCCCGCGTGGCGGGCGTGGTGTCGGGGAAGAGGATGCGGTCCCAGTTCCACCGCTCGCCCGGCGGGCGATCGAGCACCACCTCGGCGCGTTCGGCGAGCACGTCGCGCAGGATCACGCGCTTCGCCCACAGGTCACGCGGCGACCAGCGCGCCCGGACCAGCGGCACGCGCAGGAACGGGGCGCCGGCCGAGTCGGTGATCACCACGTCGCGCAGCGTCGCCCCGGTGTAGAGCGGCCCCTCGATCGCCCCGATCGAGACGCGCCCCGCGATCACGCCGTCGAGCGCACCCAGCACGAGCGTGCGCACCCGCTCGCGCCCCCAGCGCGTGTTCGGCAGCACGTACAGCAGCGTCGCCACCGCCAGCACGACGACGAGGAGCAGGAGGCCGACCGCCTTCGCGACGCGACGCATGCGCCTAGAAGGCCTCGCCCACCGAGAGGTGGAGCGTGAGGCGGTTGAAGATCCCGCCCAGCCCCGTCCCCGTGGCCGGGTTGAAGCTGCGCGGATTGGCGAGCGTCGTGAGCGTCGACGTCGCCTCGCCCGCGGCGTTGCGCGACGGGACGTCGGTGATGACGGTGAGCAGCTCGCGCGGTCGCGGGTTGAAGCCGAGATCGAGGCGGATCGGCCCCACCGGCGTGACGAAGCGCGCACCGATGCCCGGCGTGATGACGCTCGCGGCGCGTGTCGTCCCGCCGCTCGAGCTCTGCACCCAGCCGCCGTCGATGAAGCCGGCGAGCGTCACCGGCCCCCACACGCGCCAGCGCACCTCGGCGCTCGCCTCGGCCACGGCGTTGCCGCCCACCGGCTTGGGGACGAAGTCGAGGTCGGCGTAGTTGCCGGCGGGCTGGCCGTTCACCGTCGTCGGCTCGACGGGGCAGTTCGCGATCTGGTCGTCGGGGAGGTCGCAGCCGAGCCGCACGATCTGCTGCGTCCCATCGGGGCGGCGCGTGAAGAGCGTGTCGCGGAGCGTCTGCACCGGGATCGCGAGCACGCGCGGGCCGAGCTGGTTCTCGCCGTAGCCGCGCACGCTCTGCGCGCCGCCGGCGTAGAAGCGCCGACGCGGATGGATGATCGCCTCGCCGCCGAAGCGCGGGTTGGCCGCGCCGCGCACCACGCCCGCGCGGCCGTGGAGGCCGAGCGTGATGCGGTCGGCGAGCGGGACGTACTGCGTGATCTCGGCCTCGATGCGCGAGTACCAGAGGTCGGAGAGCGTGTAGCGCGCCGCATGCTCGGCCTCGGCCCGAAAGGCCCAGCCGCGCGTGGGGCCGATCGGGTCGTCGCGCCGGTCGACCGAGGTGGTGAGCGCGATCGGCGAGAGGCGCTGGCGCCGCCGCAGCACGCTGAGTGCATCGGTGTCGCAGACGCCGAAGTTCACGCAGAAGTAGGTGTCGACCGCGCGCACGCCGGTGAGCTCGAAGCGATAGGTCGCCGAGACCGGCCAGCGCCGCATCACGTCGCGCGTGAAGGTCGCGCTCGCGCCGTAGCCCTCGTCGACGAAGACGCCCGGCGCCGCGCGACGGTAGCCGAAGATGCCGAGCGCCGTCTGGTTCCGCGGGTCGCGCAGCCAGCGGCGGCGCACCTCGGCGTTCGCCTGCCAGGTGGGGATGAGGTACTCGCGCGTCGCCGCCGTGTCGCCGCGCGGCAGGGGGCCCCGCGGGAGCACGTTCAGGAACGGCCCGCGGTTGTTGAGGAAGTCGGCGCCGAGGTTGCCGAGCGTTCCCTGCAGCGTGAGGCGCGTGCCGTTGTTGCGCCAGTTGGCGTTGATCCAGCGCGCATCGACCTGGAAGAAGTCGACGGTGCTCACGCCGCCGGTGAGGCGCACGCTGCGCGGCTCGAGCTCCTCGACCTGCGCGACGAGCACCTTGAGCGAGTCGGCGCTCCCCGGCTCGGTGCGCACCACCGCCCGCCGGAAGTTGCCGATCTCGTAGAGCGCGCGCTGGCTCTCGGCCGTCCCCTCGCGCGTGTAGCGGTCGCCGGGGCGCTGGAGGAGCGTGTTGGCGACGAGGCGCGGGTCGTAGCGCTCGGTCCCCTCCACGCGCACGCGCTCCACGAAGGTGGGATAGGTGCGCGAGGCGACGAGGCGCACCTCACGCGTTGGCGAGGTGCTGTCCTCGACCACGGCCGGGATCACGGTCGCGTCGCCGTAGCCGCGCTCGTCGAGTGCGGCGGTGGCGCGCAGCCCCACCGTGTCGAGCTGGATGAGGTCGACCGGTCGCCCCGGTGCGAGGTCGCCGAGGATCGCGCGCCGCGTGCGGGCGGAGAGGATCGTGTCGGCGGGGCCGAGGTCGAGGCGGGCGATGGTCGTCGGCGGGCCTTCGGTGATCGCGAGCAGGACGTCGACGGTCGCCGAATCGACCGGGATCACGCGCGGCACGATGCGCGACGCCCGGAAGCCGCGCCGGTAGTAGTGCACGCGCAGCCGCAGCACGTCGCGCTCGAGCTCCGCGCGGTCGAGGCGTCGGCGCGCGAAGAGGAAGCCTGGCTTGGCGACCCAGCAGAGCGGCGTCACGAGGAGCGAGCGACAGGCGCTCGCCTCGGTGAGGATGTTGGCCTCGAGCTCCTCGCGCGGGAGCGCCTGGTTCCCCTCGATGCGGAGCGTGCGGATGACCGGATCCTGCACCCCGCGCCGGCGGAGGAGCTGCGCGGCGACGGGCGTGGCGCTCGCGAGCGATGCGAGCACGACCGTCGCGATCGTCAGCATCGCGACGACGACGCCCGCCGCGGCACCGGTGCCGCGGCGGGCGTGCGTGTCTCGTCGCCGGTGACCCGGTGTCACAATCCCGTGAGGAGGGCGTCGTTGTGGGGGGTGGCGAGGATGCGCTTGATGAGCCACTCCATCGCGCCGACGGCCGGCATCGCCTGCAGCCCGCGTCGCAGCATGTAGATCGCCTGCAGCTGGTCGGGCTTGTAGAGCTTCTCCTCGCGACGCGTGCCGCTCGCGGGAATGTCGATGGCGGGGAAGATGCGGCGCTCGGAGAGCGAGCGATCGAGCTTGATCTCGCAGTTCCCCGTCCCCTTGAACTCCTCGAAGATCACGTCGTCCATGCGCGAGCCGGTCTCGACGAGCGCGGTGGCGATGATCGTCAGCGACCCGCCGCCGTCCGCGGGGGCCACGGCGCGCGCCGAGCCGAAGAAGGCCTTCGGCTTGGCCATCGCGGCCGCGTCGAGGCCGCCCGAGAGCGTGCGTCCGGTGCCGCGGTTGGCGGTGTTGAAGGCGCGACCCATGCGCGTGATCGAGTCGAGCACGATCACCACGTCCTTCCCCAGCTCCACCAGGCGACGCGCGCGCTCCATCACCATCTCGGTGACGTCCACGTGCCGCTGCGCGGGCTGGTCGAAGCTCGAGGCGATGACCTCGCCCACGTTCCACGAGATCGCCTCGCTCACTTCCTCGGGGCGCTCGTCGACGAGGAGGAGCATGAGCACCGCGTTCGGGTGATTGCGGTGGACGCCCTCGGTGATCGCCTGCAGGAGCGTGGTCTTGCCCGCGCGTGCCGGCGCGACGATGAGCGCGCGCTGGCCGTAGCCGATGGGGGCGATGAGGTCGATGACGCGTCGCGTCACCTCCTGGCCGACGCGTGCCGGCGCCCCGGTCTCGAGCGTGAGGCGCTGCTCCGGATAGGTCGCCGTGAGCGACTGGAAGTCCTTGCGTCGCACCTGCGGGTCGAACGGCGCGCCATTCACCGCCAGCACCTCGGCCACCGCGGGACGACGGCGCGGATCCCACCCCCACGTCGCGGTCACGAGGTCGGCGCGCCGCAGCTGGAACTGGCGCACCATCCAGCCGGGGAGGAACGGGTCGGTGGGCTGCGGGAGGTAGCTCGCGTTCGCACGCCGGATGAAGCCGCCGTCGCCGCGTGCCGGGTCGAACCACCCCGAGACCTCGCCCTCGATCACGAGCTGCGAGCGGCCGCCCTGCGCCTGTCCCTCGCGCTCGCGCTCGCGCGCCACGTGGTCGCGCGGCGCATGCTCGCGCGCATGCGGCTCGCGCGGGCCGCGGTCGCGCGGCGGCGCCTCGTCACCACCGCGCTCGTCGCGGAAGCGGTTGCGTCCCCGTCCGCGGCGGCGGAAGCGGCCGCGTCGCTCGAAGCGCGAGTCGCCGTCACGCCCCTCGCGCGGCGTCCACTCGCGGGCCGGTGCCTCGCCCGTGGTCGCATCGCCGGTGCCGGTCACGTCGCCGCCGCTGCGTTCCAGCGGTTCGCGCGGCGCGCCGTCGCGGCGCGCATGCTCGCGCGGCGCATCACCGCGCGCATGTCGACCACGCGGATGCCGCTCGCGCCCACCGCCATCGCGGGGCGGACGTTCGCGCGCCGCGCTGTCACGCGGTGCCTGCTCCTGCGACTCGGCGTCGCGCGCCGCATGCTCGCTCGCGTGGCCCGTGGGGCGTGCATCCTCGCGTGGCGCGGCGTCGCGTGGCTCGGCATCGCGCGCCGTCGTGGCGGCCGGCGGTGCACTGCTCACCGGTGTCTCGTCGGCGGTGGTGCTGCGGCGCGGAGGGCGTCCGCGGCGTCGTGGTGCGGCCTCCGCGCTCGCGGCCGGGGCCTCGTCGCGCACGGCCACCGCCACCGGGGCGGGGGCGCTCTCCTCGGGCGCGATGGGTGTCTTGCGCGGGCGTCCGCGCGGACGCTTGGTCGGCGTCGCGGCATCCGCGACCGGCGTCGGCACCGTATCGACCGCGGCGCTGCTCTCGCTCTCGCGGTACGGGTTCTCGTCGAGCACGGCCGTCTCGGCCGGGCGACGGGTGCCGCGACCCCGGGTGGGGCGGCGACGCTCGGTCATGTCATCCATTGCGTCCTGTGGGTCACGAAGTCGCGGCGATCGCCCGGCGCGCGCCATCGCGCTGCCGTCCATCGTCGTCGTGGTCATGCGCACGCCGTCGAACGCCCGTGGCGGGCGTGCGCGGTGCAAGCGCATGCGATGGGCCATGACTGGCCCGGAATCCTGCAGTGTCCAGAACCCTGCTCGCTGGTGCCGTTGTCCTGCGGCGACGAGGCCGGATGGCGCTCGTGGCGTCGTGTGCTGCACCGGGGCGGCGTGTGGAGGCCACGCTTCGCATCCGGTATCTCGCTGCGCGGTCCCGATGACGGGTCTCGACCTCGTCACACCGGGCGCGCTGCCTCCGGGGCTGTCCGCCGGACCACGTCCGGCGCGCCACGCGGGAGCGCTTCGGCCACGAGTATCGTCACCGTCCCGACGATCCGCAAGGCGGGGCGTCACCGATCTTCCCCGAGCCTACCCCTCCACATGCGCGAAGTTCGGGCCATTCCGCAGCGCCGTACACTTCCCGCATGACGACCGCTCCCGCCGACCCGCGCACGGCCATCGCCGCCGCGGTGCAGGACTACCAGTACGACGCCGACACGGGGCGCCTCATCGAGCGCCTCTTCGCCATCTGCGACGGCGCGATGGCCGATGCGCTCATCGCCGCCGTCGAGCCCTATCGGCAGATCCCCGAGGTCGCCGGCCCGGTCTACGAGCACATCGTGCAGCAGCAGCCCACCAACGCACGCGCGCTCGTGATCCTCGCCAACGCCTACTGGCTCACCGGGCGCGGCCCGCAGGCCACCGGCGACCTCGCCGAACGCGCCATCGCCGCCGATCCCGCCAACCGCGGCGCCTGGCACCTGTGGGCGCTCACCGAGAGCGACCCGCGCGACCGCACCACGCGCTGGCAGCAGATCGTCGAGCGCTTCCCCGAGGACGACCTCGCGCGCGCCAACCTCGCCGACAACGCCGCCGCGCTCGCCGGCGCCGAGAAGGACTACGACGCGCTCGACCTCGCCATCTACAGCTACGAGCACCTCCTCGCCAGGGCCGACCGCGCCGACCAGCGCGACGCGCTCGAGCAGGCGCTCAGCAGGCGCTCCAGAAGCTGCGCGGCTGGACGTTCTAGGCCGCCCGACGCGCACTGCTCGGTGTCTCGGTGTCTCGGTGACTCCGTGACGTGCGTGGTTCCGAGTGAACTGCCTTGCGGGCCGATGCTTCCGTGACCGGGGTGTCTCCGTGCCAACGGCAATGGGCCGATGCTTCCGTGGCCGGGGCGTCTCCGTGCCAACGACTATGGGCCGATGCTTCCGTGACCGGGGTGTCTCCGTGCCACGGAGCGCGCCGTGCGCTCGGACAGTACGTAGCAGTCCCTCCGCGTGGCCGGTGGGTGACGGTGCGCTGCGCAAGGACGCGAAGGGGTGTCGCGCCTGTTCCCGACGCGCGTCAGCAGCCCTCGCGCGCACGGGACCACTCAGACAGCTGTTGATGGTTCCGTGTGCACGGGCGCGCCCGCCCGGCTCCGGCGAGTGGCGCACCGTGTAGTGCCTTCGCGTCCTTGCGCAGCGCACCGTCGCTCACCGGCCACACGGAGGGACTGCTCGGAGCCGCCCGTACGCACGGCACCCTCCGCGGCACGTAGGCCCCCCGGTCACGGAGGCAGCGCCCCACCGCAGTTTGCGCTGCCCCCACCCCGCACGCGGCGAACCGATCAGCGCGATGCCAGCACCCCGAGCGGCGTCGTGCCGCTGAAGCCGGGGAAGAGCGAGGCGGTCGAGGTCGCGCCGAGATGGCGGGTCAGCAATTC
>JALOPO010000067.1 GCA_025453855.1 Gemmatimonadaceae bacterium | reverse complement strand
GTCGAGGAGGCCAAGGGCCTCGAGACGACGCTCGAGACGGTCGACGGCATGCAGTTCGACCGCGGCTACGTCTCGCCGTACTTCGTCACCGACCCGGAGAAGATGGAGGCGGTCCTCGAGGACGCGCTCATCCTCATCCACGACAAGAAGATCAGCGCGATGAAGGACCTCCTCCCGGTCCTCGAGAAGGTCGCGCAGCTGGGCAAGCCCCTCCTCATCATCGCCGAGGACATCGAGGGCGAGGCGCTCGCCACGCTGGTCGTCAACAAGCTCCGCGGCACGCTCCGCGTGTCGGCCGTCAAGGCGCCGGGCTTCGGTGATCGCCGCAAGGCGATGCTGCAGGACATCGCCATCCTCACCAACGGCCAGGTCATCTCGGACGAGGTGGGCTTCAAGCTCGAGAACGCGGTGCTGTCGGATCTCGGGCGCGCCAAGCGCATCGTGATCGACAAGGACAACACCACGATCATCGACGGCGCCGGCGACTCGGAGAAGATCCAGGGCCGCGTGAAGGAGATCCGCGCCGCGATCGACAAGAGCACCTCGGATTACGATCGCGAGAAGCTCCAGGAGCGCCTCGCCAAGCTCGCCGGCGGCGTCGCCGTGGTGAACGTGGGCGCGGCCACCGAGGCCGAGATGAAGGAGAAGAAGGCCCGCGTCGAGGACGCGCTGCACGCCACGCGCGCGGCCGTCGAGGAGGGGATCGTCCCGGGCGGCGGCGTCGCGCTGATCCGCGCGCAGAAGGCGCTCGCCAGCTTCAAGATCGAGGACAGCGACGAGCAGATCGGCGTCGCGATCGTCCGTCGCGCGATCGAGGAGCCGATCCGCATGATCGTCCAGAACGCCGGCGGCGAGGGCTCGATCGTGGTGGAGAAGGTGAAGGCGGCCGACAGCAACACCTTCGGCTACAACGCCCTCACCGACACCTACGAGGACCTCGTGCAGGCGGGCGTGATCGACCCGACGAAGGTGACCCGCACGGCGCTGCAGAACGCCGCCTCGATCTCGGGGCTGCTCCTCACGACCGAGGCGCTCATCGTCGAGAAGAAGGAAGACAAGCCCGCCGCGCCGAGCGCGCCGGGTGGTGGCATGGGCGGCATGTACTGAGCCCGGTTCCGGTCGGATCACCGGCCGGAACGACGAACGGGGCGGCGCACCGGCATGGTGCGCCGCCCCGTTCGTCGTTCACGGCGGCCCGGCGTCGCGCGCGCGACGGATCACGTCGCGTTCGTTCGGGATCGGAGGGAACCGCACAACGCGAAGGACGCGAAGGCGACGGAAAGGTTGCGAGCGTGGCGGATCACGTCGCGTTCGTTCGGGATCGGAGGGAACCGCACAACGCGAAGGACGCGAAGGCAACGGAAAGGCTGCGAGTGTGGCGGCTGTCAGGCGATGGCGAGGACCGCAACAGAGCGAGTGTGCTTTTTTTTCCGAGCTTCGCAGGGGCACCGGGCGCACGACGCTCTCCTTTCCGTTGCCTTCGCGCCCTTCGCGTCGTGCGGTTCGCTCCGACCCCGAACGCGAACGGCGCCCAGGGTCAGCGCGCCGCGAGCACCGCGTGACGGCGCGCGAGCATCGCGAGATGCGCCGACGACGGGAAGACGCTCCGCCGCGCCATCACCTTGCGCACCGTGGCCGTGAACCGCGCGATGTCCGTCACGTCACCGCGCACCCCCCACGCGAACGGCGGCACGTCCGGCCCGGCGATCCCGTCACCGACCACGTTCGCCCCGGCCCCCACGCGCGTCCCGGTCGTGAGCCGCGTGCCGATCCCCGTCTTCGCATGGTCGCCGACGATCGCGCCGAGGAACTGCAGCCCCGTGTCGGTCCCCGCGAACTGCACCGTGCCGTACGTGTTCTTCAGGTTGCTCGTGATCGTCCCCGCGCCGAGGTTGCTCCACGGCGCCAGGTAGCTGTGGCCGAGGAAGCCGTCGTGCGCCTTGTTCGCGTAGCCGGCCACGATCGACGTGCTCACCTCGCCGTGCACCTTGCAGTGCGGGCCGATCACGCTCGTGTGCCCCTCGCCGCCGAGCCAGTGCGCCTGTGCGCAGAGCACGAACGGCCCCACGAGGCGCGAGTGACTGCGCACGATCGCGCCGGCCTCGATGACGATCGCACCGGCGCGCGCGTCGAGGAGCGTGAACGGCTCGACCTGCGCGTCGGCCGCGATCCGCACCGGATGGTCGCCGAGCACCACGACGTGCGGGGGGAGCGGCCGCGCGGCCATCGTCTCCGCGATCGCCCGCGCGTCGGCGGCGAGCAGGCCGGGGAGCGTCTCGATCACGTGCCACGGCTGCGCGAGCTCGACGCCCGACAGCGACACCACGCGCGCCAGCTCACGCGACGGCACCCAGTCTCGCAGCGCCCCCGCGCGTGTCGCCCGCGCGACCCGCATCGCGACGGGGAACTCGCCGCGCAGGTCCCACGCGTCGGCGTGCACGTCCACGCGGGCCAGTGACGGCGCGACGTCGGCCCATGCCACGATCGTCCCGGCGGGGACCTCGTCGTCGTCGTGCAGCAGCGGCGGCTGCCCGGGCTCGGCGAAGCCGGCGAGCGCCTCGCGCGCCACGAGTCCCGTGACCGGCACGCCGAAGGCGAACGCCCACCGCTCGTGCACCAGCCGCGCCCCCGCGCGCAGCGCCCCCTGCGGGCGCAGGCTCGTGAGCGGCGCCAGACGCTCGGCGTCGGCGCGATCCACGAGCACGATCCCGCTCATCCGCGATCCCGCAGCCGCGGCGGCAGCGCGTCGAGCAGCGTCTTCAGGTCGGCCGAGGCCTCGGGCGTGGTCACGACCGTGAGTCCGTCGACCGTCACGACCACCAGGTTGTCGACGCCGTAGAGCACCACGCTCGGCCCGGCGCTGAACGCCACGTTGTTGCTCGCGCGCACCGCGATCACGTCGCCATGCAGCGCGTTCTCGGCCGCATCGTGCGGGCGCACGCGGCCGAGCGCGGCCCACGTCCCCACGTCGTCCCAGCCGAAGGAGCCGGGGACCACCGCCACGCGTGCGCTCCGTTCGAGCACGCCGACGTCGACGCTCACCGACTGCACGCCGGCGAAGAACGCGGCCAGCGTCGGCGCATCGAGCGCTCGCGCGACCTCGGGGCAATGCGCGCGCACCTCGTCCAGATAGCGCGTGCAGCGCCAGACGAAGATCCCGCTGTTCCAGAGGCAGCCGCGCGCGATCAGCTCGGCCGCGCGCGACCGGTCTGGCTTCTCGAGGAAGCGCGCCACGCGCTGCGCGACCTGGCCCACCGCCACGCCCGGCTCGATGTAGCCGAAGCCCGGATCGGGGCGCGACGGGGTGATCCCGACGGTGACCAGCAGGTCCTCGCTCTCGGCCACGTTCGCGGCGCGCAGGAGCGTGGTGCGGA
Source organism: Gemmatimonadaceae bacterium (assembly GCA_025453855.1). Lineage (GTDB taxonomy): Bacteria > Gemmatimonadota > Gemmatimonadetes > Gemmatimonadales > Gemmatimonadaceae > JALOPO01. The sequence goes on along the minus strand of JALOPO010000067.1, from coordinate 5,120 downwards.
AGCCGTCGGGATCACCGATCGCCCAGTCGGCGTGCACCGAGAGGAGCACTGCTTCCGGATCGCGCTCGGCGACCACGCGCGACGCCCACGCGAGCGCGGCGGCGGTGCCGGCCGGGCGCGGCTCGGCGATCAGGTTCGCGGCCGGGAGCTCGGGGAGGAGTGCGGCGATGGCAGGGGCCAGCAGCTCGTTGGTGAGCACCAGCAGCCGTTCCGCGGGGACGAGCGGGAGCAGCCGCTCGACCGCATCCCGGAGCATCGGCGCGTCGGTGACGAGCGGGAGGAGCTGCTTGGGCTGCGCGGGCGTGCTGATCGGCCAGAAGCGCGAGCCGACCCCGCCCGCGAGGATCACCGCCCAGAGCGACTGCGCGCGCGTCGGCGACACCGGGCGACGCTCAGGCGAGCGTCGCGAGATGCTGCCGGAGGCGGCGCAGCTCGGCGAGCAGCGGGGGGAGGGCGGTGGTCGGTCGGGCGAGCACCACCAGCAGCGCATCCTCGCTCATGGCGGTGATGAGCGCGATCGTCCCCGGGTACTCGAGCACCGCGGTCTGCAGGTGCCCCGCGCGAGCCGCGCGGCCGAGGGCATCGGCGGCAGCGAAGACGGCCGGCGCGTGCGCCGCGACCTGCTCCCCGTCGAGATAGCTGACGGTGTCGCCGTCCACGAGCAGGCCGTCGCGGCCCAGGACGATGGCCGCCTCGACACCGTCGCGGCGGCGAACGGCTTCCACGAGGTCGCGGATGCGTGCCATGAGGGGGAGATGCGGTCGGGGACGTGGAGCCGCGCCCGTGCGAATGCCGCCAACTCGTGGTGGCGCAATCGCTTGAACGAACTCTGGCGCGCCGGTATCCTATGCCGTGCACCGCACCGTGTCACCCCCCGGCCCTTCGAGCATGCCCCGCGCGTTCCGCGCCATCGCCCTCGCGGCCGGTGTCGCCGTTGTCCTTGCCGCCTGCAGCGATCCGTTCGCCCCGCGCCCGCGCGACACCACCGTCACGACGCGCTTCGCGATCGGCGCCCTCAACGCGCCGCTCCCGGGCGTGCCGTCGGTCTGGCGCATCGGCAGCCTGGCCACCTTCCGCCTCGACTCGCTCCCGGCACAGTTCGACCTCGGCTTCGACCTCCTGCCCGATGGGCGCGTGCGCGTGATCCCGGCCGCCAAGGTCGTGGCGTCGATCCCCGCGCTCGCCGGCCAGGCGCTGCATCGCGTGGCGCTCCTCCCGGTGGCCGGTGGCTTCGATGCGCTCACCATCGCCCCCGAGCGGGGCTACCTGATCGACTCGCTCCAGGTCGTGTCGCCGGGCCAGGTGCTCGCGGTACGCACCGAGAGCGACTTCTGCAGCAACGACCCGAACGGGCGCCGCGAGCTCTACGCGAAGTTCGTGATCGACAGCACGAACACGACCTCGCGCCGCATCTTCATCAACACCACGGTCGTCCGCAGCTGCGGCTACCGCTCGTTCCTCGACACGCTCCCGGCGCGCTGACCACATGCACGATCTCCGGCTCGTGCGCGAGCACCTGGACGTGCTGCGCGACGGCTTCGCACGGCGCAACGCCCTCGAGACGCTCGGTCCCGTGCTCGATCGCCTCGAGGCGCTCGAGCGCGAGCGTCGCGCGCTCATCACCGCCAGCGAGGAGCGCAAGGCGCGCCGCAACCTGCTCACGCAGGAAGTGGCGAAGCGCAAGCAGGCGAAGGAGGACGCCGCCGACGTGATGGCCGACGCGCGCGCCCTCGGCGACGAGATCGCGCGCCTCGAGGCCGACCTGCGCGCCACCGAGGGCGTCGTCGAGGGGCTCATGCTCGAGCTCCCGAATCTCCCGCACCCCGACGTCCCCGCCGGCGACGAGTCGCACAACGCCGTGCGCCACGCATGGGGGACGCCGCGCGCCGACGCGGTGCGCCCGCACTGGGAAGTCGCGCACGACCACGCCCTCCTCGACCTCGCGCGCGGCGCGAAGATCAGCGGCTCGGGCTTCATCGTCTACCGCGGCCTCGGCGCGCGGCTCGTGCGCTCGCTCCTCAACTTCATGCTCGACGTGCACACGCGCGAGCACGGCTACGAGGAGACCTGGGTCCCGCTGGTGGTGAATCGCGCCAGCATGGTCGGCACGGGGCAGTTCCCCAAGTTCGAGGAGGAGAGCTACGCCCTCGCCATGGACGAGGGCTACCTCATCCCGACGGCCGAGGTCCCGGTCACGAACCTCTATCGCGACGAGATCCTCGACGCGCACGACGTGCCGCGCGGCTTCTGCGCCTACAGCGCCTGCTTCCGCCGTGAGGCGGGCGCCGCCGGCAAGGACACGCGCGGGCTCCTGCGCGTCCACGAGTTCGACAAGGTGGAGCTCGTGCGCTATGCGCGCCCCGAGGAGAGCGACGCCGAGCTGGAAGCGCTCACGCGCCACGCCGAGACGATCCTCGAGCGCCTCGAGCTCCCGTACCGGCGCCTCCTCCTCGCCGCCGGCGACACGGGTTTCTCGAGCGCGATGACGTACGACCTCGAGGTCTGGGCGCCGGGGGTGGGGAAGTGGCTCGAGGTCTCGAGCTGTTCGAACTTCCGCGACTTCCAGGCGCGCCGCGCCAACATCCGCTTCCGGCCGGCGGCGGGCGAGAAGCCGCGCTTCGTGCACACGCTCAACGGCTCGGGGCTCGCGCTGCCGCGCATCATCGCCGCGCTCCTCGAGCACGGCCAGCAGCCCGACGGCTCGGTGCGCATCCCTGCCGCACTCGCGTCGTACCTGGGCACCGACCGGATCGGCTGAGCGGTGCGGCGCTCGGCGCCGGTGATCTTCCTCGCCATCGGCGTCATCGCGCTGCTCACGTGGTGGCTCGTCTACACGCAGCGCGTCGTCACCGAGCTGCGGCGCGAGGCCTCGCGGTCGGGGAAGATGTACGCGCGCGTCTACCAGGCGCTCGCCGACCGCAACGACGACGGCACGAGCGCGCTGCTCGACATGTCGCGCTACGTGCGCGAGCAGGGGGTGCCGGTGATCGTCACCGATGCCGAAGGGCGCGTCACCGCCGCCGCCAACCTCCCGTTCGAGGCGCCGCTCGACGACCGGCGCGTGCGCGAGTACGTGCGCGTGCTCGATCGCGCCAATGCGCCGGTGGAGGAGCCGGGCGTCGGGCGCGTGCACTTCGGCAACACGAAGCTCGTCGAGGACCTGCGCGTCGTCCCCTTCATCCAGGTCACGACGCTCGGCCTCTTCCTCTTCGCGGGGATCTACGCGCTGGTCACGCGCGGCCGCGCCGAGCGCGAGCGCGTCTGGGCGGGGATGGCGCGCGAGGCCGCGCACCAGCTCGGGACGCCGCTCACCTCGCTCGAGGGGTGGGTGGAGCTGCTCGGCGAACGCGCCGCCGATCCAGTGGCGACCGATCACATGCGCAGCGACCTCGATCGGCTCGGGCGCGTCGCCAACCGCTTCGAGCGCATCGGGCGCCCGCCGCAGAAGGACGCCATCGACGTCGGCCGCATCGCCCGCGACGTGACGACCTACTTCCGCGCGCGCGTGCCGACGCTCGCGCACACCGTCGCCATCACCTGCACCGTCCCCACCGCACCGCTCCTCGTCGAAGGCGACGCGGTGCTGCTCGAGTGGGCGCTCGAGTCGCTGGTGCGCAACGCCATCGACGCGCTCGCCGGGCGCGGCGGGCGGGTGGAGGTGCGCGCCGAGCCGCTCCCCGAGGGCGGCGCCCGCCTCGTCGTCGCCGACGACGGGCCCGGCGTCCCGCGCGAGATGCGCACCGACATCTTCAAGCCGGGCTTCACCACCAAGCCGCGCGGCTGGGGGATCGGCCTCGCGCTCGCGCGCCGCATCGTGACCGACAACCATCGCGGCCGGCTCGTGCTGCTCCCCGCGGAGAAGGGCGCGGCCTTCGAGATTACCTTGCAGGGATGACGGACTCCGCAGGCTCGCCCCTCGACGGGCTGAATCACGCACAGTACGAGGCGGTCATGCACGGCGAGGGGCCGGCCCTCGTGCTCGCCGGTGCCGGCTCGGGCAAGACGCGCGTGCTCACCACGCGCATCGCGCGCCTCATCGAGGGCGAGGGGGTCCCGCCGCAGCGCGTGCTGGCGGTGACCTTCACCAACAAGGCGGCCGGCGAGATGCGCGAGCGCATCGCGCGCCTCATCGGCGAGGAGCCGGCAGGCATGTGGGTCGGCACCTTCCACGCCATCGGCGCGCGCATGCTGCGTCGCGATGCCGAGCGCGTGGGTCGCACCAGCCGCTTCACGATCTACGACGAGGACGATGCCCTCGGCCTGATGAAGCGGACGATGGAGGCGCTGCGCATCTCGCCGAAGGAGTGGGCGCCCAAGGCGGTGCTGGCGGCGCAGGATCCGCTCGCGCGGGTGGTGGAGAAGCTGTATCCGGCCTTCGACCAGGCGCTCGAGAAGGCGAACGCCGTCACCTTCGACGACCTGCTCGTCCTCCCGGTGCGGCTCCTCTCGCAGCACCCCGACGTGCTGCGTGGCTACCGCGACCGCTTCCGCTACGTGCTCGTCGACGAGTACCAGGACACGAACCGCGCGCAGTTCGAGCTCGTGCACCTCCTCGCGGGCGCGAGCGGGAACGTGATGGTCCCCGGCGCGCACGTCGTGCGGCTCGAGGAGAACTATCGCTCGACGCCCGAGATCCTCGCGCTCGCCAACGCGGCGATCGCCGGCAACACGCAGCGGCGCGGCAAGACGCTCCGCGCCACGCGCCCCGGCGGCCCGCGGCCGGTGCGCGTGCGCTGCCTCGACGAACGCGACGAGGCCGACTGGATCGCCGACGACATTGCCGAGCGACGCGGCCCGCGTGCCAGCGGGCTGCGCGAGATCGCGGTGCTCTACCGCACCAACTCGCAGAGCCGCGCCTTCGAGGAGTCGTTCCGTCGTCGTGGCTGGCCCTATCGCCTGGTCGGCGCGGTGCGCTTCTACGACCGTCGCGAGATCCGCGACCTCATGGCATACCTCAAGCTCGTCGCCAATCCGGTCGACGACGAGGCCTTCCGGCGTGCGATCGGCGTCCCCAAGCGCGGCCTCGGCGACACGACCGTCGAGGCGCTCGGCGTCGCGGCCGCCGCGCGCGGCGTCTCGCTGCTGCAGGCCGCCGGTGACCGCGACGCCATCGCCGAGCT
>JALOPO010000524.1 GCA_025453855.1 Gemmatimonadaceae bacterium | reverse complement strand
TTCGACGAGTGGCCGGGGTTCACCTTCTTGTCGGGGTAGATCCAGTGCACCGCCTGGTTCACCGCGATCGCCGCCTCGCCGAAGCCGACGGAGATGAGCTTGAGCTTCCCCGCGTAGGTCGTGATGTCGCCGGCGGCGTAGACACCCGCGCGCCCCGTCTCCATCTGCGACGTGACCACGATCTCGTCCTTCTCGACCTGCAGCCCCCACTCGGCCAGCGCGCCGATGTCGGAGACGAAGCCGAGCATCGGGAGGATCGCCTCGCACTCCACCACGCGCGTCGTCTTGGTCTTCGTGTCGCGCAGCACCGCGCCGGTGAAGCGCGCGCCGTCGTCGTGCACGAGCAGGTCGTGCAGCTCGTGGAAGGTGTGCACCGCGGTGTTGTCGCCCGCGGCCGCCGCGCCGAGCACGTCGTCGACCGTCGCCTGGTGCGCGCGGAACCGGTCGCTCCGGTGCGCGAGCGTCACGTGCGTGCCGCGCATGCGCAGCTGCTGCGCCCAGTCGAAGGCGCTGTCGCCGCCGCCGATGATCAGCACGCGCTTGCCGGCGTACTTCGCCGGGTCGAGCACCACGTCGTCGATGCCGCGCCCGTACCACGGCTCGGCCACCGCCTGCGGCAGTCGCCGCGGGCTGAACGCACCGATCCCGCCCGCGATCACGATCGCCTTCGTCGGGAAGTCGCCGTCGGTGGTGCGCAGCACGAAGTGCCCGTCGACCTCGTCGAGCCCCGTCACCGTGCGCGCGAGGTGCAGCGGCGCGTCGAACTGCGCGGCCTGCGCCACCAGCCCCGCCACGAGATCCTTCGCCAGGACCTTCGGGAAGCCGGCGACGTCGAAGATGTACTTCTCCGGATAGAGCGCGGCGAGCTGCCCCCCGGCCTGCGGGAGCGCGTCGATGAGCTGCGCGGAGACGCCGCGCATGCCGGCGTAGAAGAGTGCGTAGAGCCCCGTGGGCCCCGCGCCGATGATCGTGATGTCACGGAGGGCGTGCGGCATCCCGAAAGTTCGCCGATCCGGTCCCCCGCCGGAAGGCGCGGCACGACGCGTGCATCACCTCGACGAGCGGCGCGCCACCCGCGCGCCGTGTCGCCTGTGCCGCATCGTGCCCCTCGTGCGTCGATGTCGTGCGGTCATCGGCCCCACCCGGCCTTCCTCCTCCGCGGGCGTGCTTCGCCGGCGGGCTAGCTTTGCCGGCATGGCCTTCAAGATCTACACCCGCACGGGTGACAAGGGAGACACGGGGCTGTTCGGTGGCGGCCGTGTCGGCAAGGATCACCCGCGCGTCGAGGCGTACGGCGACGTCGACGAGCTCAATGCGGCCCTCGGACTCGCACGCGCGATCGAGCTCATGCCCCGCATCGACGACGTCCTCCTCCCCGTCCAGCGCGACCTCTTCGCCATCGGCGCACTCCTCGCCACGCCCGATCGCGAGAAGATGGCCGAGCAGCTGACGAAGGCGCGCATCGACGAGGAGCGCATCGCGGAACTCGAGCGCGCCATCGATGCCGGCGACGGCGAGCTCCCGCCCCTCACCAGCTTCATCCTCCCCGGCGGCACGCCGAAGGCGAGCGCGCTGCACGTGGCGCGCACCGTCTGTCGCCGCGCCGAGCGCCGCGTCGTCACGCTGCGCCACCAGGAGGACATCCCGGAACTGGTGGTGATCTACCTGAACCGCCTCTCGGACCTCCTCTTCACCCTCGCGCGCGTCGCCAACAAGCGTGCCGGGGCGGACGAGGTCGCGTGGTAGCGGCGTGACCGCGCGCCTCGACGCCGACGCGCCGCTCGTCGCGCTCGACGCGCCCGTCCACGTCGGACACGCGCTCCTCGACGAGCTCCCGCGCCTCGTGCCGGCGCTCGCCGTCGACGCGCTCCACGGCGCGCGCGTGCGCGACGCACTCGGCGACGGGCGCACGCTCGTCCTCACCCTCCCCCCGGGTGAGCAGGCCAAGACGCGCGAGACGTGGGGCGGCCTCACCGATGCGATGCTCGTCGCCGGCATCGGCCGCGACGCCATCGTGCTCGCCCTCGGCGGCGGCGTGATCGGCGACCTCGCGGGCTTCGTCGCGGCGACCTACCTGCGCGGCATCCCCGTGGTGCAGTGCCCGACCACGCTCCTCGCGATGGTCGACGCCGCGATCGGCGGCAAGACCGCCGTCGACACGCCGATGGGGAAGAACCTCGTCGGCGCCTTCCACGCGCCGCTCGCCGTCGTCGCCGATCTCGACACGCTCGCCACGCTCCCCGCCCGCGAGCGCGCGCAGGGACTGGCCGAGGCGCTCAAGCACGGCGTGATCGCCGATCGCGCGTACTGGGACGCCGTGGTGCGCGCGCTCCCCTGGCCGGCGGATGCCGACGCACTGCACGCGCTCGTGCACGGGAGCGCGGCGATCAAGTGCGGCGTGGTCGCGCGCGATCCGCACGAACACGGCGAGCGCGCGATCCTCAACTTCGGCCACACCATCGCGCACGCCATCGAGCGCGCCACCGACTACGCGATCGCGCACGGCGAGGCGGTCGCGATCGGCATGATCGTCGAGGCGACGATCGCGGTCCGCACGGGTGTCGGCACCGCCGAGGTGCTGCAGGCGCTGCGCTCCCGCGTGCGGCGCTGCCGGTCTCGCTGCCGCGCGCCCTCGACATCGACCTCGTCGCCGCGGCCACCGCGGGTGACAAGAAGAGCCGTGCCGGCATCGTGCGCTTCGCCCTCCCGGCGACGATCGGCCGGATGGCACGCACCGCCGAGGGCGACTGGGTGCATCCCGTCGAACCCGCGATCGTGCGTGCCGCGCTGCACGACTGCGTCGCGCACGCATGAGGCGCACATGAGCGACGCGACCGAGACGCCCACGGCCCCACCGGCCGACACGGCGCACGAGGCGCCGCATGACGCGCACCGCGACGCGCCGCGCGACGCAGGTGCCGAGGGTGTGCCGCCCGCGAGGCGCGCGCCCCTCCCCACACCCGTCGGCGTGCGCAGCGCGCGAAAGCCGCGCCGCCGGCGCCGCACGTCACCC
>JALOPO010000066.1 GCA_025453855.1 Gemmatimonadaceae bacterium | reverse complement strand
GACGATCACGATCGCGTTCGGGCTCGTCGCCTTCACCTGCTCGCACACCGACTGCATGATACCCGCGTTCGTCTTCAACAGATCGTCGCGCGTCATCCCGGGCTTGCGCGGGATGCCGGCCGTGATGACGACGATGTCGGAGCCGGCCGTCTCTTCGTAGCCGTTGGTCCCGATGACCAACGAGTCGAAGCCCTCGATCGGCGCGCTCTGGTACTGGTCGAGCCCCTTGCCCTGCGGGACGCCCTCGGCGACGTCGACCATCACCACGTGGCGGGCGAGCTCCTTCTCGGCGATGCGCTGGGCCGCGGTCGCGCCGACATTGCCGGCGCCGACGACCGTGATCTTGTGGACCATGAGTACCGTACGGGGAAGTCGGGGAACGCGCGGCACATGATGCCGCGCGGGGAGGTAACCGCCTACGGGGACGAGCAGAGGCAACCTAAGGGTTTCGTCACGAGGGGCGAAGTGCGGACGCCCCCGCTTCGGTCATGGTCGCCACGACTAGGACCAGCGTTTCGGACCCGCCGTCCTAGGCTCCGGCCGGTGGTGAGCCTACCATCGCGGCCCCCGGTCAGCGGCCGCCGTCGGCAGCTCCCACTGCCCCGTACAGCTGCGCGTACAGCGCCCGTGTGGCCAGCGCATGTGCCGGCGACGGCCAGCGCCGCAGGTCGCTGGCGAGGTGGCGCATCCCCAGTCGCACGTTGGTCGCCGGATCGTCGAGGGCGGCCGTGGTGAGCACGTGCCCGTCGCGCCGCGCGAGCACGCGCGCCACCTCCGGCATGAGCTGCATCAGCCCGCGGGCGCCCACCGGCGACCGTGCATCGGCGGTGAAGCGCGACTCCTGGCGGATGAGCGCCACCGCCAGTGCCGGATCCACGTCCTGCGCCGCGGCCTCGCCGCGGATCAGTCGTTCGTGGGGCCAGGGATAGAGGAGGCGCAACCGCGACGTGGTGAGCGTCGCCCCGCTGTCGATGGCACGCTGCACGAGGCGGATGCCGAGGCTCGGCCGGATCGACGGCACCAGCGCCGCGCCGGCCGCGAGCAGCGTGGTGGTGTCGCGCGGAAGCTCGAGCATCCACGCGCGCTCGAGCGCCGCCTCGGCCATCATCCCGAGCGCCTCGAGCGTCGCCATGCGAGCGGCGCCGGCGACGATGGCCGTGTCCGCGACATCGGGCGTTGCATCGGCGGGGAGCACCAGCGGCAGCTGCAATCGCGTCGCCGCGAGCGCGGCATGGTAGCTGAGCGGATGCCCGTCGCGTACGCGGCGCCAGCGCGTCATGGCGCCGGCGGTGTCCCCGGTCGCCAGGGCCGCTCGCCCCGCCCAGTACAGGGCACCCGGCGCCATGTCGCCAGCCGGCGCACGCGCCGCGAGCGAGTCGAGCGCCGCGCCGCTCGCCGCCGCATCGTCGGTGAAGCCGAGCAGCGCCACGTCGAAGACCGCGCGATCGGTCCACCGCGACGTGGCTGCCTGCGCCTGGAGCGCCGCCAGTTCGACGCGTGCCTCGTCCAGGCGATCGGCGCGCGCCGCGCGGTCGACGAGCAGCCATCCGGCCTGCGCCGCCGCACTGTCACCCGGGAAGGTCGCGATGACGTCGCGCAGCAGCGTCACCGCACGCGCGTCATCACCGGCGCGGACGAGGGCGCGCGCCGCCTGCAGCCGTGCGTCGGCGCGCAGCGACGGCTCGCGCGCCGTGGCGGCGACGTCGAGCCAGGCATCGGCCGCCTCGCGCGACGGACCAGAGCGCGTGAGGAGCGTGGCAAGCAGTCGCGCGTCGTCCGGCGACGCGGCACCGATGCCGCGCAGCAGCCCGATGGCGCGCCGCGGCGCGACCGGGGCGAGGGCGCTCGCCGCCGCACGTGCATCGCTCGCGTCCAGGGGCGCGAAGAGCGAATCGAGCAGCAGCGCGGCACGCGCGCGATCGCAGGCGATCATCGTGCGCAGGCAGGTGAGGAGCACGCCACGCACGGTGTCGCGCACGGCGCCGCCGGCGGGATCGAGCGCGCCCGCGAGTCGCAGCTCGGCGGCGAGCGTCAGGTCGGTCGAGTCGAGTACCGCGATCGCCTCGCCATCCGATCCGTGGCGGGCGAGCGCGATCGCCGCGGTGCGCGCACGGCGCGCGCGCGCCGGCGGGAGCGTGAGCGACTGCAGCCGCGCGGCGCGACGCGCGGCATCGGGATCGAGCGCGACGGCGCGCAGCACGATCCAGTCGCGCACCTCGGGCTGCCGCTGCGCGAGCGAGTCCCAGGTCGCACGCGCACTGTCGGCGGCGGCCGCATCATGCACGCGCCCGAGTGGCCGCACGTCGGCGCTGTCGCTGCGCGAGAGCGCGCGCCCCTCGAGCGCGCGGGCCCGGCGCGCCTGGTCGATCGCCGCCGCGTCCGGCGGCCGCACGGACACCGATCGCGAGGCGGCGTGCGACGGAGCCACGGACGCCACCGATGGGGCGAACGTGGACGCCGTGACGGGCAACGCCGCCATGGCGGCGCACACGCCGATGCCCTGCCGCCACGATGCCAGCATCTGTCCCGCGAGACCAGGTGGCGGTGTCGCGCCGCTCAGCCGCCGACCTGCGACAGCGCGCGCAGCCCACCCACCTGCATCTGCAGCAGCCCGTGCGCCTCGGGCTTCCCGGCCAGTGCGCGCCGGAACAACGGCTCCAGCGGTTCGCCGCGCCGCAGCGCCTCGCGCAACGGCACCTCGTGGTCGCCGAAGAGGCAGGTGCGCAGCCGCCCATCGGCGGTGAGCCGCACGCGATTGCAGCTCCCGCAGTAGGTGTGCGTCATGGGCGTGATCACCCCCAGCGTGCCGACGGCGCCCGGGAGGCGATGGTAGCGCGCCGGCCCGTTGCCGCGCGCAGGGCCGGCGTCGGGGGTGAGCGTGCCGAGGCGCGACAGCCGCGCGAGCAGCTCGTCGGTGGGGACGACGTGCTCCCACGTGAGCTCGCGCATCTCGCCCACCGGCATGAGCTCGATGAAGCGCACGTGCCACGGGTGATCGAGCGTCAGTCGCGCGAAATCCTCGACCTCGTCGTCGTTCACGCCACGCATCACCACCACGTTCACCTTCAGCGGCCCGAGCCCCGCCGCCTCGGCCGCGCGCAGCGAACGCACCGGATCGAAGCCGAGGTCGCGCCGCGCGATCCCGACGATGCGATCGGGACGCAGCGAGTCGGCGCTCATGTTCACCCGATCGAGCCCCGCCTCGCGCAGCGCCGGCGCGAGCTCGGGGAGCCGCACGCCGTTCGTGCTGAGCGCGATGTCCTCCACGTGCGCGGTGTCACGCAGCAGCCGCACGAGCGTCGCCAGCCCGGGACGGATCGTCGGTTCCCCGCCCGTGATCCGCAGCCGCCGCAGCCCGAGCGGGGCGAGCTGCCGCACCACCTCGGCGATCTCCTCGTAGTCGAGGATCTCCTCGCGCGGCAGCCACGGCAGCCCCTCCTTCGGCATGCAGTAGGTGCAGCGGAAGTTGCAGCGATCGGTGACGGAGATGCGCAGGTACTCGATGCCGCGACCGAACTGGTCGCGCAGCGTGACCGGTGCCGCGCCAGCCGATGGAGGCGTGTCGTTCACGCGTCGTCGTCCTCGCCCGACACCTCGTCGTCGCCGGGCTGCTCGTGTGCCGCGCCGACGGCGGCGGCCGAGGTGGTCGCCTCTACCCACCCGCGCGTGCCGTCCACGTAGTGCTCGCGCTTCCAGATCGGTACGCGGCGCTTGAGCTCCTCGATGATGTAGCGCACGGCATCCATGGCCGGTGCACGCCGCGGGTGGCCGACCGCGATCGCCACGCTCACCTCGCCCACCGACAGCGTGCCGAGTCGGTGTTCGACCACGATGTCGGTGGTGCCGAAGCGCGCCACCGCCTCGAGCACGATGCGGCCGAGCTCCGTCTGCGCCATCTCGTCGTAGGCCGCGTAATCGATGCCGTGCACGGCGCGTCCGTCGTTCTGCTCGCGCACCGTCCCCACGAAGACCGACTGCGCTCCGTTGGCATCGACGGTGACCTCGGCGAGGAGCGCGGCGACGTCGATCGGGCGCGCGACGATGGCGTGCCGCATCAGCCCCCCGCGACCGGCGGGATGAGCGCGACCTCGCCCCGATCGACCACGCGATCGCCCGGCGCCGCATACGCCCGATCGACGGCCACCAGCGGCCGCTCCGGAAGCACGCTCCCGCCGGGACGCGACCGCAGCGCCGTCACGAGGTCGGCGACCGTCGCGTCGGGCGGCATCTCGACCGTGAGCGAGGGGGCGCCGAAGGCATCGGCGTAGCTGGCGAAGAGGAGGACGTCGAGTTGCGGCATGGATCGAAGGCAGGGTGCGCACAAGATACGCCGGATCGACGTTCGCGGTCCGATGCACACGTCGGCGACGCTCGGGCGGCCGCGCCGCCGGTCGTGTCGAGACCGGCCGGCGTCGTCAGCCGTCGCGCGTCGGCCCCGATCGCCGGAACACCGGTTCGACGTACCCGAACGGCCCCCCGAACTCTCCCCAGCCGAACTGCGGGACGCGATCCGCCGTCGTCATGGGATTGTCGGACTCCCGGCTCATCAGCACCGCGAAGCGCGTGCCCCACTCCAGATGGCCGGCGAGCACACCGCGGAACTCGGGATCGCTCGGCATGCCGATCTCGTCGGCGCTCTCGAGGATCAGCTCGACCCACCGCTTGCGCTGCGCCTCGGTGAGGTGCCGGCCGAGATGCCTGGCGATCACGTGCACCATCGCCTGGTCGCCGTACTGCGCCGTGTAGCGCTTCTCGCCGCCGAAGCTCTCGGCGAGGAACGTCGCGACGTGCGCCGCGTGCTCGGGTGCCATGTGACGGAAGACGGGCTCGAGCAGGGCGTCGCGGCGCACCTTGTCGTAGAAGACGCGCGTCAGCTCCTGGAACTTGTCGGCACCGCCGGCCCAGTCGTGCACGGTGGGGATCGGTCCTGCTGGCATGCGGTCGCCTCCGGTCTCGTCGGGGAACGCGCCACCGACGACGCGCCGCGCGTGTGCATCCTGCCGTAGCATTCAGCGCCAGCCGCTCCCTGTCAAACGAACGGGCGCGCCGCGCAGGAAGGCGACGCGCCCCTCGGGCGCCGGCGGCGGGGCGGCCCGCTCACTCGTCGTCGTCGTACTCGTGCTCCTCGACCTCGTACTCCTCGCCGGCGACCATGGCGCGGAGCTCCTTGCTGGGCTTGAAGACCGGAACCGGTCGGGCCGAGACCTCGACCGGCTCGCCGGTGCGCGGATTGCGCGCCATCCGGGTCTTGCGCTGCCTGATCTTGAAGGTGCCGAAGCCGCGGACCTCGATGTTCTTCTGGTCCTTGAGCGCGTCCTTGATCGCATCGAGGAACGCATCGACGACGCGGGCGCAGTCCTTCTTCGAGATCAGCGGGCCAGCCGTCCGCGAGATCTGCTCGGTCACCCGCTCGACGAGATCGGCTTTCGTCATTCAGGCCCTCGGGAAAGTGGTCCGGCGACGCCGGACGCGACCGCGAACCTAGTGGCGTAGGCCGTTGTGCGTCAAGCGCTTGGCGCGTTTGCGCGACGCCTCGCCATGGCCGCCATGAAGTCGCTGAACACGGGGCGTGCATCGTGCGGACCGGGGGCCGCCTCGGGGTGGTACTGCACCGCGAAGACCGGGAGATCGGCGTGGCGCAGCCCCTCGATCGTGCCGTCGTTCAGGTTCACGTGCGTCACGCGCAGCGCATCGGTCCCGTCGACCCGATCGCCCGCGCCGGCGACCGCGAACCCGTGGTTCTGCGACGTGATCAGGACACGGCCGGTCTCGAGCTCCTTCACGGGCTGGTTCCCGCCGCGATGGCCGTACGGGAGCTTCACCGTGCGTCCGCCGAACGACAGCCCGATCAGCTGGTGGCCGAGGCAGATCCCGAACATCGGCGTGCCGCTCCCGGCCACCTCGCGGATCATCCCGGGCGCGTAGCCGATCGCGGCCGGATCGCCCGGGCCGTTCGAGAGGAAAACGCCATCCGGCCGGAGCGCGAGGATCTCGGCGGCCGTCGTCGTGCTCGGCACGACGGTAACGCGGCAGCCGTGGTCGGCGAGGAGGCGGAGGATGTTCTCCTTCACGCCGAAGTCGATCGCGACCACGTGGTACGGCGCGTCCGACGCCCCCCAGGCGTACGCCTGCGCGGTGGTGACGATGCTGGCGAGGTCGAGCCCTTCCATGCTCGGCGACGCGGCCAGCGCGGCACGGGCCTCGGCCGACGGCTCCTCGCCCACGCAGATCACGCCCTGCATCGCACCGCGCGAGCGGAGGTGGCGCGTGAGGGCGCGCGTGTCGACCTCCTCGAGCACCGGGACGCGCGATTCCGCAAGCCACCCCTGCAGCCCGCGCGTGGCGCGCCAGCTGGAGTGCACGCGCGAGAGTTCGCGCACGACCACGCCGGCCACCTGCGCGCGACGGCTCTCGGGGTCCTCGTCGTTCACGCCGTAGTTGCCGATCTCGGGCGCCGTCATGACCACGATCTGGCCGCGGTACGAGGGGTCGGTGAAGACCTCCTGGTAGCCGGTCATGTTGGTCGTGAAGACGATCTCCGCGACCGTCGGCGGCGTGCCCGCATTCACCCGCCCCCGAAAGATCGAACCGTCCTCGAGGAGGAGCACCCCGGGGACGGTTTCGAGAGCGAGCGGCGCCATGTCGGCGGTCGTCACTTCTTCGGCGCGGGGGCGGCGGGCGCCGGCGTGCTCGGCACCGGCTGGAGCGGAACCGCGGTGCCGCCCGACGGCTTCGCCGCGCCACCCGCAGCCGGGGCCGCGGCGGGCGCCGCCGCCGGGGCGGGTGCCGAGAAGGCGTTGTCGAGCACCGACTTCGGGGCCCGCTGCCGCGTCGTCATGAGCCCCAGCACGAAGGCGATGAAGAGGAAGGCGCCGCCCCCCCACCAGCTCACGCGCGTCAGCAGGTTGCCCGCGGCGCGCGTGCCGATCACCGCGTCGGCGCTCGAGGTCGCGCCACCGAAGTTCGCGGCCATGCCCCCGCCCTTCCCCGACTGGAGCAGGATGGCGGCGACCAGCACGAGGCTGATCAGGACGAGGATGATGAAGAGGAACGTGTACATCGGTCGCGGAACGTCGGTAGGAGTGGCCGGGCCAGCCACGAAATCAAGCCGGACCCGGCGGCCGGAGCAAGCGAGACGGACGGCTCAGGCCCGGACGATCGCGTTCCACCCGTCGGCGTCGAGCGAGGCGCCCCCCACCAGCACCCCATCGATCTCCTCTTCGGCCAGCAGGAGCGGGGCGTTCGAGCGGCTCACCGAGCCACCGTAGAGGATCGGCACCCCCATCGCGCGCTCGCCGATCGCCTCGCGAAGCGCGGCCCGGATCGCGACGTGCACCGCGTTGGCGTCGGCGGGCGTGGCGGTCCTGCCGGTGCCGATCGCCCACACGGGTTCGTAGGCGAAGAGCATCCCGGCCACCTGCGGCGCCTCGAGTCCCGCGACGCCCGCGCGCAGCTGGCGGAGCACGACCGCTTCCGTCTCCCCCGCCTCGCGCTCGGCGAGGAGCTCGCCGACGCAGAGCACCGGCGTGAGCCCGGCGCGCAGCGCGGCCTGCACCTTCTGCCCCGCCGCCGCGTCGCTCTCGCCGAAGACGTGCCGGCGCTCGCTGTGACCGACGAGGACGTGCGTCGCGCCGGCATCACGCGCCATGGGCGCCGAGTTCTCGCCGGTGAAGGCGCCCTTGTCCTCGAAGTGGATGTTCTGCACCCCGACCGCGAGATCGGGGCGGTCGCGCACCGCCTCGGCGACCGTGGTCACAGAGAGCGCATTGGGGAAGAAGACGACCTTGCGGTCCTGCTGCCGCGGATAGTGCGCGAGGAACGACTTCACGAACGCGCGGGCATCGGTGGGCCCGTGGTTCATCTTCCAGTTGGCGGCGAAGATCGGGAGCTTCATGCGGTGGCCTTGTCGTCCAGGGCCTCGACGCCGGGAAGCGCCTTGCCCTCGAGGAACTCGAGCGATGCGCCCCCGCCGGTGCTGACGTGGCTCATGCTGTGGTCGAGTCCCATCTGGGTGACGGCGGCGGCCGAATCGCCGCCCCCGACGATCGTCGTCGCGCCCTTGCCGGTGGCGGTGGCCATCGCCATCGCGATCGCCTGCGTCCCCTTGTCGAAGCCGGGCGTCTCGAAGACGCCCATGGGGCCGTTCCAGAGGACGGTGCGCGCGTTGTGGATCGCGCGCGTGTAGCTGGCCGCCGTGTCGGGGCCGATGTCGAACATCGCGCGATCGGCGGCGATGCCGTCCTTCTTCACGACGCTCGCCTCCTGCGGCCGGTCGATGGCCGGCGCGACGAGCGCGTCATGCGGGAGGATGAGCGCCGTGCCGGCGCGCTCGATCAGCTCGCGCGCCATGTCGAGGCGCTCGCCCTCGACGAGCGACGTCCCCGTCTCGAGCCCCATCGCGCGGTAGAACGTGCAGGCCATGGCGCCCCCCACGAGCAGCGCATCGACCTTCGGCAGCAGCGCCTCGATGACGTCGATCTTGCCGCTGATCTT
>JALOPO010000523.1 GCA_025453855.1 Gemmatimonadaceae bacterium | reverse complement strand
ACGTATCCCGCGCCGACGACGGCGATCCGCTCCCCCTGCAAGCTCGAGTCGTGCGCGGACATGATGTGCGTGGTGCGGGTGACGCGGTACGATCGACGACCGCTGCGCGTGCACGTTAGCGGCACCGTCAACAGCGCGCCCCGGCGGCACGGTGAGGGCGACGCGGCGGCAGCTCAG
The DNA here is from genome assembly GCA_025453855.1 of Gemmatimonadaceae bacterium. Classification (GTDB taxonomy): domain Bacteria; phylum Gemmatimonadota; class Gemmatimonadetes; order Gemmatimonadales; family Gemmatimonadaceae; genus JALOPO01. The sequence continues at coordinate 3,123 of JALOPO010000523.1, read as the reverse complement.
CGCTGCAGCGCGACCCGCCCGCGCCCGCCGAGCAGTCGACGCCACCACGACGGCCGCGCGGGCGCGGTCTCGTGCGGCACGGGCGTACGGGCAGGCGGGCGCGGCGCAGCCACCGGGGCCGCCAGCGCCTCCAGCAACCGCCGCACCTCCGCATGCGTCGACACGCGCCACTGCGCCCCCGCCGGTCGCGGTCCCACCGCGATCGCCACGCCGTTCGGCGGCAACCCCGCGAACAGGTCCACATCGGTGACGTCGTCGCCGATCGCGACGAAGAGCGTGTCGGCATCCGCTTCCAGCGCCATCGCCGCCGCCACGCGCCCCTTGTGCACGCCGCTCGGGCGCACCTCGATCACGTGATCGCCCGGCAGGACGCTGAGCGAGGTCCCGGCGAGTTCGTGCCGCAGGTGCGCGTACAGCTCGCGCGCCTGCCACCCCGCGACTTCGGGATCGGCGCCGCGCCAGTGCCACGCCATCCCCGCGCTCTTCCGTTCGAGGAGCACGCCCGGCACGCGCGCGGCGAAGCGCTCGAGCACCGCGATCGCCGCCGACAGCGCCTGCGGATCGGCGATCGTCGCGCTCCGCCACGAGAGGTGCGGGCGCGGGCGCGACCAGAGCCCGTGCTCGCCGTGCAGCCCGAGATCGAGGTCGCCGAACCAGGCCGCCAGCTCCTCGTGGCGACGCCCGCTCACGAGGTGCACCTCGGTGTTCGGGCGCGCCGCCACGCGCGACAGCAGCGCGCGCAGCGCGTCGTCGGGCGCGGCGTCACCGGGGCGTGCGCTGAACGGCACCAGCGTGCCGTCGTAGTCGAGCAGGAGGCGGAGCGCCGGTGCCTCGCGCAGCGTCGCCACCAGCGCGGGCCACGTCTCGTCGTCGACCACCCGCGCCGTCCCGCGCGGCGCCGCCTCGAGCGCATCCATGAAGTCGTCGGCCCAGCGCACCACGTCGTACGAGCGCACGCGCTCGCGCAGCACGCGCATGCGCGCCGCGCGCTCCTCGGGCCACATGACGATCGCGCGATGGATCGCGCGCGCCGTCCCCTCCACGTCGTACGGGTTCACGCGCAGCGCCCCCGCCAGCTCGTCGGCCGCCCCGGCGAACTCGCTCAGCACCAGCGTCCCGCCATCGTCGGTGCGACTGGCGCAGTACTCCTTGCAGACCAGGTTCAACCCGTCGCGCACCGGTGTCACGAGCAGCACGTCGGCGGCGCGATAGAGCGCCACCAGCTCCGGGAGCGGCACCGCGCGATGGACGTAGTGCACCGGCGCCCAGTCGGGACGACCGAAGCGCCCGTTGATGCGCCCGATCTGCTGCTCCACCTCCTCGCGGAAGCGGCGATAGGCGCGCACGCCGTCGCGGCTCGGCACGGCCAGCTGCACGAGCTGCACCTGGCCGTGCAGCTCCGGATGGCGATCGAGCATCCGCTCGTAGGCGAGGAGCCGGCGCGGGATCCCCTTCGTGTAGTCGAGCCGGTCGACGCCGAGGAGCGTCGTCGGCGGCGCCGCCGCACGCAGCGCCGCCACGCGCTCGGCCACCGCCGGCTGCTCGGCGACGCGCTCGAAGCGCGCCGGCTCGATGCCGAGCGGGAAGACGCCGATGCGAACCGTGCGACTGCCGACGACCACCGACTCCGGTCCCGGTGTGCCGACGCCCGCGCGCTGGCAGCCGTCGACGAACCGCAGATCCCGGCCAGCAGCGCCTCGCGCTGCGGGAGCGCGCTGAAGAGCTCCGTCGCGGGAAACGGGACGTGCAGGAAGAAGCCGACGCGCGCCTCGGGGAGCCGCGCGCGCACCATCGCCGGCACGAGGCAGAGCTGGTAGTCGTGCACCCAGATCACGTCGCCGGGGCGCGCGGCGCTCACGATCGCGTCGGCGAAGCGCGCGTTCGCGTCCTCGTAGGCGCGCCAGCCGCGCAGGTCGAGCGGGATGCGCGTCGACTGGTCGTGGAGCAGCGGCCAGAGGACGCCGTTCGCATACTGGTCGTAGAAGCCCTTCAGCTCCTCGCGCGTGAAGTCCACGCCGATGCAGGCCCGCGTGGTGAGTTCGGCACGCACCTCGTCCTCGTGCCCCGCGAGCTCCTCCTCCGCCGCACCGGCCCAGCCGATCCAGAGCCCCTTGCCCGGGCCGTGCACCCCCTTGAGCCCCGTGGCCAGCCCGCCCACGCTCTGGTGGAACTCGAGGTGCCCGTCCCTCGCCTTCACCGTCACCGGCAATCGCATGCTCACCGTGAGCACGCGCGGTCGCGTGCGCGGCATCGCGGCGGACTCGCGGGCGATCGCCGGCGCCGTCATCAGACGCTCCACGCCAGGCGGTGCCCGCCGCGCGCGTCGAGCAGCGAGCCGATGGTGAGCGCGGCGTGCACGAGCCCCACGTGCGTGTAGGCCTGCGGGAAGTTGCCGAGCAGCTCGCCGCTCACCGGATCGATGTCCTCGCTCATGAGCCCCACCGGATTGGCGCGCGCGAGCACGCGCTCGAAGACCTCGATCGCCTCGTCCAGCCGCCGTGCCTGCGCGAGCGCAACCGCCCACCAGAGCGAGCAGAGGGTGAACGCGGTCGTCGTCTCGCCGAAGTCGTCCTCGTTGCGATAGCGGAGCATGAAGCCGCCCTCCACCAGCCGGTCGCGATAGGCGTCGAGCGTGCTCTGGAAGCGCGGGTCGGTCGCGCGCACCAGGCCGATGCTCGGCAGGAGCAGGTTCGACGCATCGGGGAACTCGCCGTCGAGCGCCTGCGCGAAGAAGCCGAGGCGCTCGTTGTAGCCACGTCGCAGCACGACGCGCCGCTCGCGCGCGGCGCGGGCTCGCCACTGCGCCGCGAGATCGGGGCGGCCGAGCATCGTCGCCAGCGCCGCTCCGCGCGAGATCGCCACCCAGCACATCGCGCGCGAGAACGTGTAGTGCCGCAGGTAGGTGCGGAACTCCCAGATCCCCATGTCGGGCTGGTCGGCGACGGCCATCGCCTCCTCGACCAGCCGCTGCACCAGCGGGAGCCAGGCGCGCGGCTCCTCGTGCACCAGGCGCGGATCGCGCAGGAGCACGTCGAGGCAGAGGATCAGCTCGCCGGTCAGGTCGTGCTGACGCTGGAAGTAGGCCGCGTTGCCGATGCGCACGTGCCCGTTGCCGCGGAAGCC
>JALOPO010000065.1 GCA_025453855.1 Gemmatimonadaceae bacterium | reverse complement strand
CGTTGATGCACCTGGCCAACGCGATCATGCCTGATGCCGATCTTTCGGTTGCCTTCGCGTCCTTCGCGTTTCGCTGTTCCGCGTTGATGCACCTGGCCAGCGCGATCATGCCTGATGCTGATCTTTCGGTTGCCTTCGCGTCCTTTGCGTTTCGCTGTTCCGCCTCGAACCACACCAGGCTCACGGGCGTGAATGCCGGTGACGGCACCCGGCCGACGGCCGAGCGCACGGCACCGGCACCGATCAGGGACGTGCTCCCGTGCCGGACGACGCGATCGGGAGTCCGGCGGCCTTCTGGAACGCTTGAGCACCGCGTCGAGTTCGGCCGAGAGTTCGTCGAAGACCGTGTAGGCGCCGGCCGTGGGGCGCGCGTCGCCGGTGGCGATGCTGCGGCCGAGCGACGCGATGCGGTTGTTGAGGCGGATGGGGAAGTTGAGCGGGTCCTGCCCGGCGCGGTTGCGGAACTGGTAGAGCGAGTCCTCGACGACGAGCAGCGCCTGCGCGAGCGCCTCGCCGCGCGTCCGGAGCGAGGCCGGCGTGTTCGGCTGCGCGAGCCGCTGCGCGATCCCGCTGCGGAGCGTGCGGATGCGCACCACCGCCTCGTTGGCGGCGCTCACGCGATCGCGCACGCGCAGCAGGAGCCGCTGCTGCTCGGCGAGGTCGGCGACCGTCACGCCCTTGAGGTTCGGGTTGAGCAGCACCTCGAGCGGACGCGTCTCGGTCGCACCACCGGCGGTCACGCGCACGGCGTAGCGCCCCGGGACGACGAGCGGTCCCGCGGTCGCGTTCGCGCTCCAGAGGATCAGGCAGTCGAAGGTCGTGCTCCCCGCGAGGCGCATGTCCCACGCGAAGACGTTGAGCCCCTGGCGCCCCGTCGGGCGCGCGCCACTGCCCCCGCCGCGCCGGCGCGGCGTCTCGCACCCCTGCGGCGAGACGATCGTGTCGCGCGCGGCCGTCGCCTCGGTCCCCGCACCCGTCGCCGGCGTCCCCGCCTCGGCCATCGGACGCGCGGCGGGCGTCGCGGGGGGCGTGGCGCCGCTCCCGCCGCCAGTGAACGTGCGCAGCACGGTGCCCGTGGAGTCGAGCACCTCGATGCGCACGCTGTCGGCGGCGCTGGCGAGCGTGTACTGGATCGGCGCGGCGTCGTCGATGCCGCGGATCGCGGGGCGCGGCGCATGGAGCGCGAGGGGGCGCGTGGCGCTCACCAGGTCGGGCTTCCACTCGCGCAGCGGCGCGATGTCGTCGAGCACGTAGGCGCTCCGCCCGTGCGTGCCGATCACCAGGTCGTGCTGCTCGGCGACGAGGTCGCTGACCTGCGTGTCGGGGAGGTCGAGCGAGAGCGAGCGCCAGCTCGCGCCATCGTCGACGCTCACCCAGACCCCGTGCTCGGTGCCGGCGTAGAGGAGTCCGCGCCGCACGCGATCCTCGCGCACCACGTGCACGTAGTCGTCGGCGCGGATGCCACCGACGATCTTCGTCCACGTGCGGCCGAAGTCGGTCGTGCGCCAGATGTACGGGGCGCGGTCGTCGCGCAGGTAGTGCTTGGCGGCCACGTAGGCCGTCGCCGGATCGTGCCGCGACGCCTCGATGATCGAGACGCGCGCGAAGTCGGGCATCCCCGGCGGCGTCACCTTCTGCCAGCTGGTGCCCCCGTCGCGCGTCACGTGCACCAGCCCGTCATCGCTCCCCGCCCAGAGCACGTTGCCGTCGAGCGGCGACGGCGCGAGCGCGAAGATGGTGGCGTAGATCTCCGGGCCGTTCATGTCCTTCGTGATCGGGCCGCCGGTGGGGCCGAGCGTCGCCGGATCGGCGCGCGTCAGGTCGGGGCTGATGCGCGTCCAGCGCTGCCCCTCGTCGGTCGTCTTCCAGACGTGCTGGCTGGTGATGTAGAGCGTGCGCGGATCCTTCGGGTTGAAGACGATCGGGAAGGTCCACTGCCAGCGTTCGCGCAGCGCGCTCGCCGGCTCGCCCGAGAAGAAGCGCGGGTACGGCTGCACGTCGCGGATCTGCCCCGTGCGACGATCGTAGCGCGTGAGCAGCGCCCCCTGGCTCCCGGCGTAGAAGATGTCCGGATTGCGCGGGTCCTGCGTGATGTAGCCGCTCTCGCCACCGCCGGCGTCGTACATCCAGTCGCCGAGGCGCTCGCTCCGCGCGCCGCGCAGGTTCCCCCAGCCGCGGCTCGGCAGGCACATGGTGGTGTTGTCCTGCTGGGCGCCGCAGACGTGGTACGGCACGTCGCTGGTGGTCGAGACGTGGTACAGCTGCGCGGTCGGCATGTCGAGCGCGGTGAAGCTCCGCCCGCCGTTCATCGTCACCGTGCCGCCGCCGTCGTTCCCCTGCACGAAGCGGCGGTTGTCGGCCGGCGAGACCCAGAGGTCGTGGTGGTCGCCGTGCGGGGTGACGATCGTCGTGTCGAAGCGCACGCCGCCATCATCCGAGCGGAACATCCCCACGTTGAGCACGTAGACGCGGTTGCTGTCCACCGGGTCGGCGTGGATGTGCGAGTAGTAGAAGGCGCGCTGGCGCAGCTTGCGCTCGTCGTTCACGCGCCGCCACGTGGCGCCCGCGTCGTCGGAGCGGAAGACGCCGCCACTCTCGTTCTCCACGATCGCCCAGACGCGCCGCCCGTTCGCGCCCGCGGTCACGCCGATCTTCCCGATCATCCCCGCCGGCATGCCGGGATTGCGCGTGATCTCGGTCCACGTCTCGCCGCCGTCGGTCGACTTGAAGAGCCCCGATCCCGGCCCGCCGCTCGACATCTGCCAGGTGATGCGGTACGCCTCCCAGAGCGAGGCGTAGAGCACGTCGGGATTCGTCGGATCGACGCTCAGGTCGACCGCGCCACTCTTCGCATCACGGAAGAGCACCTTGCGCCACGTCTTCCCGCCGTCGGTGGTCTTGAAGACCCCACGCTCGGCGTTCGGCGCCGAGGGGTGCCCGAAGGCCGCCACCCACGCCACGTCGGGCTTCGTCGGGTGCACGCGGATGCGGCCGATCGCCTGCGTCTCGGCCAGCCCGAGGTGGGTCCACGTCTTCCCGCCGTCGGTGGTGCGGTAGACGCCATCGCCCTGCATGATGTTGCCGCGCAGCGCCGTCTCGCCCATGCCGATGTAGACGACATCGGGATTCGATGGCGCGACCGCGAGCGCGCCCACGCTCGAGGAGCGGAGCTTGCCGTCGGTCATCGGCGTCCACGTCTGGCCGCCATCGGTCGTCTTCCACGCGCCGCCGCCCACGGCGCCGAACCAGTACTCGTCGGGGCGCGTCGCGCTCCCGCCCACGGCCAGCGAGCGGCCGCCGCGATTGGGGCCGATGCTCCGCCACTTCATCCCGCGGAAGGCGATCGAGTCGGGGAGCGGCTGCGCGGCGAGCGTCGCGAACCACGGCGCCGCGAGTGCCGCGAGCGTCGCCAGTGCGGCCACGCCCCGACGTGATGCTGACGATGCCGCACGCACGGCGCGCGCGCCGCGGCGACGGGTGGACGACAGGGCGACGTGCGCCGCGAGTCCTCGCTCCTGGGACATGCACATCCTCGCGCTCGGGGGTGGTGCGCGAGAATAGCGCCGGGAACGAGCGCGGGGCACCGGTCCACGACCGATGCCCCGTGCCCCACGTGCGGGACGTGGTGTCAGCCGAGCGGGAGGTGCACCCCGAACGTCGTCCCGCGCCCCGGGGCCGAGTCGATGGCGATGAAGCCGCGATGTGCATCGACCGCCGCGAGCACGGTGGCGAGGCCGATGCCGTGCCCCGAGGGGCGCGTCGTCACGTGCGGCTCGAAGAGGCGCGCCATGATCAGCGGGTCGATCCCCGGGCCGGTGTCGGCCACCTCGAGGAGGAGGTACTCGCCCCCCGGACGATCGGGCGTCGCCCAGGGCGTCGCCCCGACCGGGCCGGCGACGCGGCGGTGCGCGAGGCGGAGCGTGATCGTCCCCGGCGTGGTGTCGAGCGCCTGCGCGGCGTTCACCACGAGATTCGTGACCACCTGGTGCAGCTGCACCGCGTCGCCGATGATGATCGGCGTCTCGGCCTCGAGCTGCACCACCACCTCGGTCGTCGGCTGGAAGCCGATCGCGAGGCGGCGCACGACCTCGCGCACCGTCGCCGCGACGTCGACGCGCGTGCGGGGGGTGATGCGCCGGTTGGCGACCGCGAGGTAGCGCTGGCCGAGCTGGCCGACGCGCATCGCGGCGCGCTCGATGTCGGCCGCCGCGTGCTCGAGCTCCGAGCCGGGCGGCACGTCGAGCCGGATGTGCCCCGCGAAGCCGAGGATCGCCATCGCGATGCTGCTCACGTCGTGGGCCATGCCGGCGGCCACCATCGCCGCCGCTTCGAGCTCCTGGATGCGCTGGCGCAGCTGCATCGCGGTCGTGCTGTCGGCGGAGTGGTCGGCGTCGCGGTCATCGGCCGCGGCGACATCCGCGAGCGGGCCACCGAGCATCGTCGGTGCCGCGGGATCGAGGGAAGGCTGTATGGGCACGTGCGCGGATCGTGGAGTTGGGCACGCGGATCGCGACGCTCACCACGGGGGCGGCGCGCCGGGTCCGCATGGATGCCCGCGATGCCCTGCGGCCATCATGCTCCTCGACACGATCGGCGGGCGACGAGTCACGTCGCCCGCCACGGCGTATGGCTCAGCCCGGTTGTGGTACGGCCAGCGGAACGGTGCGTGGCGGTGTGCGCGCCACGAATGCCGCCATGGCGAGGCCGGCGACGATCATGAGCGTCGACAGGAGCTGCCCCATCGTGATCCCGCCCGGGAGGAAGCCGAGCTGCGCATCGGGCTGCCGCGTGAACTCCACGAGGATGCGGATCACGCCGTAGCCGACGAGGAAGACGACGCTTCCCACACCGGGGCGCCACCACCCCTGCGCGCGCGCGCGCGCCTCGATCCCCCACGTCAGCAGGCCGAGCACGATCCCCTCGCCGACCATCTCGTAGAGCTGCGACGGGTGCCGCGGCACGCCGTCTGGATCGGTGGGGAAGACCATCGCCCACGGCACGTCGGTCCGGCGCCCGTACAGCTCGGCGTTGATGAAGTTGCCGATGCGACCGAAGGCGAGCCCCGGCGTGGCGCAGAGGCCGAGCGCATCGGTGAGGCTGAGGATCGGCACCTTCGCGCGGCGCGCCATCCAGAGGCAGGCGACCGTCATGCCGAGCGCGGCGCCGTGGAACGAGAGGCCCCCCTTCCAGACGGCGATCATCGACAGCGGCGAGGCGAGGAGCGTGCGGTCGTACACGGTGACGTAGACGAGTCGCGCACCGATGAGCATCCCGATGAAGAGCGCGGTGACGAAGGTGTCGAGGCCGACCTCGTCGAGCGGGAGCGTGCCGTCGCGGATCCGCTTGCGCGCCAGCCGTCCGCCGACGATGAAGCCGAGCACGTACATGAGGCCGTACCAGCGCACGGCGACGGGGCCGATGCGGATCAGCTCGGGCGGGATCTCGGGGTAGGGGATCGTCATCGCGGGGAAGGTAGCCGGCGCGGCTCGAGGGCCGGGTCGGTCGTCACCGGAAGGTCACCACGCGATCGTCGGTCGCGCCGCCGGCGAAGTAGTGGCTCGTCTCGTGGCGCGTCGGCACGTGCAGGAGCTTCACGATGTTCTGCTGGTCGCGGAAGACGTCGAAGAGGAGCGCGACGTGGAAGCGGAGCTCGCGCACCGGTGCCGGCGCGTCCCACGCGAGCGCGATCCACCACATGTCGCGGTCCTCGCCGCTGTCGAGCACGCGCGGCACGAGCGGCCGGCCGTCGGCGCGCAGCGGGAACGTGCGCGCCACGTAGCGCTGGAGCGCCGCATGCGCCTCGGCCGAGCCGAGCGTGATCGATGCGCCCTTCGTCTCCTGCAGCAGCGTCCTGAGGAGGTCGTCGGTGAAGATGCGCGCCACGGCGGTGACGGTGGCGCCCTCGACGGCGATGCGCACGTGCGAGACGTGGAACTCGTGCGCCGCGCGAGCGCGCGCGGACGACGCGTGCGCGGGGCGCGGTGTGGCGACCGCGGGCGCGGCGTGCACGGGGACGCCCGGCGCGAGCGCAACGATCAGCGCCGCGCTCGCACGCAGTCGCGCGCGTCGCCGTGCCGCCGCGCGCACGAGCGTCACGGCACCGCGGGCGTGGGGCGCCGCCAGCTGTTGTTCTCCTGGTTGATGTCGGCGAGCACGTTGTCGGGGTCGAGCGTCACGCTCGCCAGCTCCTTGTCGCCGAAGCGCCCGTACTCGAAGCGCTTCTCGTTCATGCGCCAGATGCTCACCGGGAGGCGGACGCGATCCTTCGTCCCGTCGGTGTACGTGAACTCGAGCACCGCCGGCATCACAAGGCCGCCCTGGTTCTCGAGCGTCACGCGATGGTAGAAGCGCCCGCGGCTGGTCGCGCCCAGCGAGTCGGTGCCCTGCGACTCGACCCTGGTGATCGCCTGGTCGTTGGCGTGCGTGGTGTAGAACCAGCCGCGCCAGAACCAGGCGAGGTTCTCGCCCGTCCCCTGCTGCAGGGCGCGGAAGAAGTCGGCCGGCTGCGGGTGCTTGAACATCCACGCCTGCGCGTAGTCGCGGAATGCGGGGTCGAAGCTGTCGCGCCCGACCACCTGTTCGCGCAGGATGTTGAGCCCCGACGCCGGCTTGGTGTAGCCGTTGGGGCCGAAGCCGCGATGGATGAAGTCCGATTCGGTCATGATCGGCACCTGGTCGCGATTGCGCAGGTAGCCGAGCTGGTTGGCGGCGACGATGGGGAGCCGCGCCTTGGGCCACGCGGGGTCGAACTCGAGCGAGGCGATCCCCTCGAGGTACGAGTTGAGCCCCTCGTCCATCCACGTCCACTTGCGTTCATCCGAGGCGACGATCATCGGGAACCAGTTGTGCCCGACCTCGTGGATCGTGACCGCGACCAGGGCGTACGCGAGGCCCGGCGTGACGCGCCCCTGCACCGGACGCGCGCCGCAGAAGGCGATCATGGGATATTCCATGCCGCCCACCGGGCCGTGGATGTTGCTCGCCTTGGGATAGGGGTACTCGAAGGCGAGCCGCCCGTAGGTGCGCATCGTCTGCGCGATCGCCTTCGTGGAGAGCGAATCCCAGAGCGGCATCGCCTCGCGCGGGTAGAGCGAGTGCAGCTCGATCACCGGGGCGCCGGGCGTGTAGCGGAAGCCAGCGGCATCCCAGACGTAGGCGCGACTCGACGCCCACGCGAAGTCACGCACGTTCGTGGCCCGGAACCGCCAGGTGAGCGGGCCGGTGCCGGCGGGACGCGTGGCCGGCGTGCCGACTTCGTCCTTGCCGACGATGAAGACCGGCCGATCGCCGGCGAGCGCGGTGGCGAGGCGCGCGCGCTGCGTGGCGGTGAGCACCTGCTCGGGATTCACGAGCGCCCCCGTGGCCTGCACGATGTGGTCGCGCGGCACGGTGATCGAGACGTCGTAGTTGCCGAAGTTCAGGTAGAACTCGCCCTGCCCGTAGAACTGGTCGGTCTGCCAGCCGTTCACGTCGTCGTAGACGCTCGCGCGCGGGAACCACTGCGCGAGCTGGTACATCCACCCCTGCGCGACCTGCTCGCGCGCGCCGCGGCCGTTGTGGCTCCCGTCGGGCGTGGGGACGACGAACGACCAGTCGATCTCGACGTCGACGGTCTGGCCCGACGCGAGCGGGGCGGGGAGCGGGACCTTCATGAGGGTGCCCGAGAGCACGTGCGCGACATCGCGCTTCGCGCCGGCCTTCGACACCACCTGCACGCGCGTGATCGCGTAGCCGCCCGCGGCGTTCGGGGGCGGCGCGAGGAAGGCGAGCGCCTCCTCGCTCAGCTTCCGCCGCGGGAGCGCGGCGGCGCCCTGGATGGTGCGGCTGACGGCCGGGTTGTCGACGTTCTGGTCGAGCTGGAACCAGAGGTAGCCGAGCGACTCGGGGCTGTTGTTGTGGTAGGTGACGCGCTCGGACCCGGTAACGCGGTGGGTCGCGCTGTCGAGCGTGGTGCGGATCACGTAGTCGACGCGCTGCTGCCAGTAGCGCGGCCCGGGGCGCCCCGAGGCGGTGCGATACTCGTTGGGTGCGGGCAGGTCGAGCTGGCGGAAGATCGACTGGTTCGTGCGGCCGGCGGTGTCGGGGTGCAGCCACTGCTGGGCCGGGAGCGGCGCGACGGTGAGGAGGAGCGCGGCGCAGAGAGGCGCGCCCGGGGCGCGCGAACGGAGGCGGGGCATG
>JALOPO010000522.1 GCA_025453855.1 Gemmatimonadaceae bacterium | reverse complement strand
GCCCCGCAACCGCTCACTCGCCCCGGCGCCCGAGCACCGCCTGCAGCGTCACGCGCTGGCCGTCGCGGAGCACGATCACCTGCACCGTGTCGCCCGGCTTCTTCGTGCCGAGGGCGTCGGTGTACGTGTAGAGATCGGTCACCTTCACGCCGGCGAACTCGATCACCACGTCGCCCGCCTTGAGTCCCGCCTTGTCGGCGGGGCTCCCGGGACGCACGCCGCTCAGCCGCATCCCCTGCACCTCGGCACTCATGTCGGGGACGCTGCCGAAGTAGACGCCACCGGTCGAGCGCGTCCCCATCTGCGCCGTCGGCTGCGCGGCGCGCTGGAAGGTGAGGCGCGCCGGCTGGTCGCCCACGCGCCGGACGATGCGCTCGGCATACGCCGCCACCCGCGCCATCCCGCCGGCGTTGATCAGCGCCACGTCGTCGTCGGCACGGTGATACTGGTCGTGCAGGTCGGTGAAGAAGTGCAGCACCGGGATGTCCTTGGCGAAGAACGAGCTGTGGTCGCTCGGCCCGAAGCCGTCGCCGATCGCCGTGAGACGGAAGGCGGGCGCCACGTTCTCGCCCGTCACGAGCTGCGGCAGCTCGCTCGCCGTCGCCGTGCCGTAGACCATCAGCTTGTCGTCGCGCAACCGGCCGACCATGTCGAAGTTGAGCATCAGCTGCACCGAGTCGAGCGGCACCGGCGGATGCTCCACGAACCACTGGCTTGCGGATCGCGTCGCGCGACTCGGGATCGCGCGAGAAATCCGGCATGCGGCCGAGGTGATCGTAGTGCGCGCCGATCACGATGTACTGCGAGCGCAGGGCAGGGTCGGCACCCGGGATGAGCGCGACCACGTTCTGCGTCGGCAGCGCGCGTGAGGGTCGCCCACCGGCATCGTGCGCCCCGTCGGCCGGTGCACCGCGAAAGGTGAGGCGTGCGGTGAACGGCTGCAGGAACGACGGCGCGCAGGCGATGCGCGCGCTCCCCGAGTCGCATCCCTCGCCCACGACCATCGCGGAGAGGCCGAGCGCGCGGTGGCGCCGGGCGAGCCACGACGCGGTGCTGTCGCCGCCCGGTGCCCCCGTGCCGCGTCCCTCGCGCGCGTCGTCCGCCAACCATGCCACGTCGCGCCGGAGCTGCCCGCTGTCGGGCGCCGCCCCCCGCGCCGTCGGTTCGTCGAGCGTACGCGTCCCCGCGCACGCCGCGAGCGCCATCGCCAGCGCCATCGGGCGCCACGTCGTCATCGTCTGCCGCATGGGGCGCAATCTAGCCCGCCCGCCACGCCGTGGCGGCGCCGTCAGCGATCGGTGAAGTCGGTCGCGGCCGTCACGCGGCGGCAGCACTCGGCGAGGAGCTCGGCCGCGCGATCGAGGTCGTCGAGCGAGACCATCTCGTTCGGCGAGTGCATGTAGCGGTTGGGGATCGAGACGAGCCCCGTCGCCACGCCGGCGCGCGCGAGGTGCATGGCGTCGGCATCGGTGCTCGTGAAGCGGCCGGCGGCGTGGAGCGTGTACGGCATCCCCAGCGAGGTGGCGGTCTCGCGCAGCAGCCGCACCACCACCGGGCTCGTGATCGAGCCGCGCGTGATCACCGGACCGCCGCCGAGCGTGTGCTCGCCGACCTCCTTCTTCTCGGCGCCGGGATGATCGGTCGCGAACGTCACGTCGACGGCGATCGCCATCACCGCATCGGTGGCCTGTGCCGCCACGCGCGCGCCGCCCCCCTGGTAGCCGATCTCCTCCTGCGTGGTGGCGGCGGCGATCACGCGCGCCGCGCCGGGTCGCTCGGCATAGCGACGCAGCGCCTCGAGCACCACGAAGGCGCCGATCCGGTCGTCGATGCTGCGCGAGACGAGGCGCCCGTTCGGGAACTCCATCGCGCGCGCGTCGATCACGCCGCCGTCGCCCACATGCAGCCGCGCCTCGGCCTCCGCACGCGAGGTGGCGCCGATGTCCACCCACATGTCGGGGAACTTGGTGACCTTGTCGCGCTCCTCGGGCTTCATGAGGTGGATCGGCTTCTTGCCGACCACGCCGTAGACGTCGCCCTCGCGCCCCAGGAAGCGGAGCCGCTGGCCGACGAGCACCTGCGGGTCCCAGCCACCGATCGGCTCGATGTAGGCGAAGCCCTGGTCGTCGATCCAGGTCACGATGACGCCGATCTCGTCGATGTGGCCGGCGAGGAGGATCGTGGGGCCGCCGGAGCCGGCGACCTCGGCGAGCGAGTTGCCGACGATGTCCTTGCGGACCGTGGCGAAGCTCTCGGCCTCCGCGCGCCAGGCGCGGGCCGGGGCCGCCTCGTAGCCCGACGGGCCGGGCGTGTCGAGGAGGGTGAGCAGGAAGGAGCGGGCGCGTTCGGAGAGCATCGCGATAAGCTACTCGCCTCCGCCCCGCGCTTCATTGGCTCCCTCTCATCTCCCGCGCCATGCCCCTGTGGAGCGTCCTCCTCGTCGTCGGCCTCGGTGCCGGTGTCCTCTCCGGCCTGTTCGGGATCGGCGGCGGCATCGTGATCGTCCCGGCGCTCATCTACTTCGCCAAGTTCGGCCCGCAGCAGGCGGTCGGCACGAGCCTCGGTGCGCTCCTCCTCCCGGTCGGGGCGCTCGGTGCCTGGAGCTACTACAAGGGCGGGCAGCTCGACGTCCGCGCCAGCCTCCTCATCGCCGCCGGCATCTTCGTCGCCGCCCCACTCGGCGCGAAGCTCGCGCAGACGCTCGAACCCGTGATGCTCAAGCGCGCCTTCGGCGTGCTGCTCCTCTTCGTGGCGTACAAGCTGTTCCGCGGCTGACCTCCGTCGCGCATTGCCGGCCAGACGCAATTCGTGAGGATGCGGGCTCCGCCTTCGCCCACCGTGCGGCGCGGTGCGGCGGGGTGGAGCGGAACAGCACAACGCGAAGGACGCAAAGGCAACAGAAAGAACGTCGTCGTGAGCGCGATCAGCTGTCCGTGCGCACCGAACTCCTTTCGGTTGCCTTTGCGTCCTTCGCGTTGTGCTGTTCCGCTACCCACTCGCCTCCGTCGCCTTTGCCTCCGTCGCGTGACGGCCGTCTCGCGACCAAGGCACCGACGGGTACGAATGCCAGGAACGCGACGAACTGGTGTGGCGTCCCACTGATTCCTTGCAGAAGAAATCTCGTTCCGATCCGTGTCGGGCAAGGCGCGCCGACGAGGCGTGCCCGTCGGCACGGCGAGGAGGTGCAACGCTGCCCGGCGCGGATCGGGGCGGGAATTCTGCGAGGAATCAGTGGGACGCCACACTAGCGAGGACCACCACGCGGCG
>JALOPO010000521.1 GCA_025453855.1 Gemmatimonadaceae bacterium | reverse complement strand
GGTCGCGCGCGGGATCGCCGCGCCCAGCTCGCGCTCCAGGTCGCGCAGCTCGGCCCGCGCGATGGCGCGCAGGTCGGCGGCGGGATTGAGCGTGGTGATGGTGAAGCCCGGGAGCGGCGTGCTGGTCGCCATCCCGGCGACGCCCGCCTTGGCCGCCATCGCATCGATGTAGCTGCGCTGCAGCCGGCGACGCCAGGCATCGACGGGGCGCCCGCTGGCCGCCTCGCTCCAGATGCCGCGACGCAGGTCGCCGAGCAGCTGCGGGAGGGTGTAGCGGTCACCGGCCATCGGCATGGCGTCGAGTTCGACCATGCGCAGCAGCCGCGGCGTCGAGACGAGCGCGTTGAGGATCGCTGCCTGCGCCCCGCCCACGCGATCGATGCCTGCGCCCCGCCCACGCGATCGATGCTCCCGGTCGCCTCGAACTTGCGCGTGATCGACTCGTCGAGGAGCCACGTCGGCGTGGTGAAGGCGTTGTCGACGAGGAACTTCACCGCGTTCCGCTGGCGCTCCGCGCTCACCGGCGTGAAGACGGGGCCGGCCTGCCCGGTCGCCTTCGCCATGCGATCGGCGCCGCCGGGAATGCGGGCGACGTGGCCCATCTCGGTGCGCCACTGGCCGACGACGCCGCCGTAGAGCTCCTCGAGGTCGTCGTAGTCCTCGCCCGGCTTCGCGGTGGTGGCCTCGACGAGGAGCTTCATCACGCGCTGCAGGTTCTTCTGGCCGAGCGCGGTGGCGCGCACCGCGTCGGCGTCACCCACCGCCTCGTTCGCCTCGCCAGGGTCGGGGCCGCCGATGCCGCCATCCGCGGCGCTGCGGAACCAGGGCGTCTTCTCCTGCAGCCGCGCGAGCGAGTCGAGCACCGCCTGCTCCTGCTCGGGCGTGCGCGCCGAGGGGATCGGCATGTAGCCCCACTGCACCGCGTACGTGTCGTAGGTGCCGACGCGCGGCACGAGGTCCTCGACCGCGATCCCGTCCTCGGGCTGGGCCACGTAGTTGAAGCGCGCGTAGTCCATGATGCTCGGGCTGTGGCCCATGCGCTTCACGAACGACGGATTGCGGATGGAGTCGAGCGGGTACATCGAGCTCGCCTTCATGTTGTGCGGGAAGCCGAGCGTGTGGCCGACCTCGTGCGCGACGACGAACTGCACGAGCCGACCCATCAGCGAATCGGGGAACGGCAGCCGGTGCACGCGCGGGTCGAGGTGGCCGACCTGCGTGAAGTACCAGGTGCGCTGCAGGGTCGACGTAGCTCGGGCCGACGGCGTTCTCCACCGGCGACGGGAGCCACCGCACCATGCTCACGTTCGCGTCCTCGCCGTGGATCAGGTCGACCGAGTCCTTGGGGACCTCGCGCGCCACGATGCCGTTGCGGAAGCCGGCCTTCTCGAACGCCGGCTGCCACTCCTCGATCCCCTTGCGCACCCACGGCACGAGCCAGGCCGGCGTGGCGGGATCGATGTAGTAGGTGATCGGCTTCACCGGCTCGCTCACCGCCAGCGACGCGTCCTTCTTCTCCAGGCGCCAGCGATTGATGTAGGTGCGCGTGTCGACCTTCTGCTCGCGCGAGCCGAAGTCGCTCTGCCGGCTGGTGAACCAGATCACGCGCTCGTCGTGGAGCCGCGCCATCATGGGCGTCTCGGGGAGCTTGACGAGCGAGAAGTGATAGAGCTCGGTGGTCGCGTTCTGCTGGGCGGCCGGGTTCACCGGCGGCGTCGGGAGCCCGGGGAAGGCGGGAGCCGGCGCGGCGGTGAAGGTCTGGCTGGCGTCGATCTCCACGTTGCCGGGATACGACGCGACGCGCTCGATGAACGACCGCGTGGGATCGACCGCGGCGCGGCGGCCGAGCGCGGCGAGCTCCTGCACGCCGCCGGTGAACATGCGCGTGACGTCGATGACCGGCGCCGAGTCGGGGGCGTAGGCCTCGACGTTGAACGAGGCGATGATCGGCAGGTACTGGATGAGCGGCATCGCGCGGCCGATCGGGTTCTGCGGATCGGTGCTCGTGTTGCGGAAGTTCACCGCGCGCACGACGATGCGGTTCTCCTTGCGCTCGAAGCGCACGAGCTGCGAGCCGCCGAGCGTGCCGCGGATGCCGATGCCGTCGGGCGACCCCTTGAGCGAGACGACGGTGAGCAGGTCGCGCCCGAGTTCGCCGCGCGGGATCTCGAAGTAGAGGCGCCCGCGCTGCACGTGCGTGGTGAAGAGCCCCTTCTTCGTGACCGCCTGCGGCGTGATGACGGTGGCGAACGGCCGCGGGTTCGGCTCGCCGGGCGCGCCGGCGGTCACGATGCTCGGGGCACCGGGGATCCCGCCCGGGAGGCCGGGCCCGCCGGGCGTCGGTGCGCCCGGTGCGGTGACGACGGTGCCGCCGTTGGCGGGGCGTGGCGCGGGCGCCGGGGTCGGCTTCTGGGTCGAGCAGCCGGCGGCGCCGAGCACCAGGGTGGTGGCGACGGCGCGACCGGCGAGCGTGGAGAGGCGGGACATGTGCCTGCAGCGGGAGGACCGACCCGCCCGACGCGGAGTGCCCGGGCGGAGCCGAACTCTACGCGGAGCCCGTCACTCGTGCTGAGGCTGATTCCATCGACTCACCGTTGCCGCCAGTTCTTCTACGCGCGCCGGGGTTCTGCGCCTTGAACTGCTGGTGGAAGGGCAGGGGACGGCAGGGAAGAGCAGGGAACGGCAGGGAGCGGTGGCTGGCCGTGCGCGATCGGTGGTGGCTGGTGCGTCGGTCGAGGCTGGAACGACGGATGAACGGCAGGGACCGCGAGGAACTGACAAGGGACGGCGAGGAATGGCAGATGATCTCGGATGCGATGGATCGCGACCAGTCGTGCATGGCGCATGACTCGGTGCGACGCACGGCTCGGGCAACATCTGCCTGCACTCGGATCGTGCCTCTGCGATCGTTCCTGGCAGTTCCTGGCAGTGCCTCGCCGTCCCTCGCCGTTCCTCGCGGTCCCTGCCCTGTCCCTGCCCTTCATCCGCCGTGCCACCCGCCCGCCCTGCGCGCCAGGACAGCCGGAGCGCTCGGCTGCGGACGACGAGCCCCCTGCCGTTCCCTGCCGGCTCCTGCCGTCCCCTGCCGTTCCACCAGCGGTTCAACGCACCAGCACCAGCACGAACGATCAGGACGCTCCCGGCTCGGACGGCGACGGCGGCATCGCGACGGCCATGCCCATCGCGTGATAGCCTTTGTCCACGTAAAGCGTCGTCGCGCTGATGCCCGACGCGAGCGGCGACGCGAGGAACGCCGCCGCCTGCCCAAACCTCCTCGGCCCGCAGCGCCTCGGGGATCGGCGTGTTCAGCGCGCAGTACTCGACCATGCGCCCGATGATGCCGATCGCGCTCGCGGCCCGCGACGCGTACGGGCCGGCGCTGATCGTGTTCACGCGCACCCCCCACTGGCGCCCGGCCTCGAAGGCGAGCAGGCGCGTGTCGCTCTCCAGCGCCGCCTTGGCGCTCGACATCCCGCCGCCGTAGCCCGGCACCGCACGCTCGCTCGCCATGTAGGTGAGCGACGCGAACGACCCGCCCGGGCGCATGAGCGGGCCGAGACGCTGCACCATGCTCACCATCGAGTAGGCGCTCGCGCTCGACGCGGCCAGGTAGCCGGCGCGCGACACCTCGAGCAGCGGCTTCTTCACCTCGGGACCGTTGGCCAGCGAGTGCATCACGAAGTCGAGCGGCTGCGCGCCGAAGTCGGCGACGAGGCGCGCCGCGAGGCCGTCGATGCTGAAGTCGCCCACGTCCTTGTAGCGCTTCGACTCGCGCACGTCGGCCGGGGCGTCGTCGAGCGCGTCGTAGACGGCGTCGAGCGGGTAGATGCGCTCGAAGGTGAGCAGCGAGCCGTCGGGCATGCGCCGCGACTCGTCGATCTTCCCGCGCTCGATGAGGTTCAGGAAGATCGTGAGCGCCGGCGGCCAGGTCGCGACGCAGACGGAGGCGCCGGCCATCGCGAGCGCCTTGGCGATCGCGAAGCCGAAGCCGTTGTCGTCGGCGACGCCGGCGACGAGCGCGCGCTTGCCGGTGAGGTCGAGGGAGAGCATCGGGAGCGGGCAGGGGGAGACACGATCACGGGGCACGCTGGTGCCGACACCGCGAGTGTTGCGCGCCGGAACATATCCCCGCAACCGCGGGCGCATCACCACACGATGGCGACGCGACGGCGCGCCCGCCGCGTGGGGCGCTCCACCATTGACAGCCGTGGCGCCGCGGTCGCAGATGGGAGCTGCGCGGCGCCATCCGACGAACGCGTGCGCCGCGGGCACCAGTCACCCTCACCGGGGCTCCCGCCATGGTGCGTCCTCGTTCGCGCCCGTCGTCCGTGCACGCGCGCGTCGCCGCCTGCATCGTCCTCCTCGCCGCCCTCGCGCCGGCCACACGCACGGTGCAGGCCCAGACCACGATCACGCTCGAGGGCACCGTCACCGATGCCGCCGATGCGCGCCCGATCGGTGGCGCGCAGCTCGTGGTCACGAGCCTCGGATCGGGCGAGCGACGTCGCGCGACCACGCGCGCCTCGGCCATCGCCCCGCCATCGACACGCTCCAGCTCGTCGTCGGGCAGCGCGCGCGCCTCGCGATCACGCTCGAGTCGAGCGCCACCGAGCTGGCGACGGTGAGCGTGAGCGGGACGCGCGTGCGCGCCGTCGAGATCCAGCGCCTCTCGGTCTCGACGCCGATCGTGAAGGAGGAGATCGAGAACCTCCCGCTCAACGCGCGCGGCATCATGAACCTCGCCGGCGTCGCCCCCGGCATCCGCGCCTACGCCCCGCAACAGGGACGCACGCTCCCCTCGGCCGGCGGCGCCCCCGACCTGCGCTTCATCAACCTCTACATGGACGGGGTGGAGATGAAGTCGCTCTTCAACGGCAACCTGGTGGGGATCCCGCAGACCGGATCGCCGATCCCGCAGGAGGGGCTCGAGGAGTTCCGCGTCTTCCTCAATCCGTACGACGCCGAGTACACGCGCGCGGGCTCGTACGTGATCTCGGCGGTGAGCCGACAGGGTGGCAATCGCTGGGAAGGCTCGGCCTTCGGCTTCTTCCAGAATCGCGACGCGATCGCCCGCACCTTCTTCCAGCAGCAGGCCGGGACGCCGGCACCGAACTTCGGGCGGCAGCAGGCCGGCGCCAACCTGCGCGGCCCGATCATCCGCGACCGCCTCTTCGTCTCCGCCAGCTACGAGGGGACGTTCACCGACAACTACATCGACGTGATCCCCACCACGCCGGCGTGGGATCGCTTCCGTGGCTCGGTGCTGGCGCCGAACACGAACCACACCGGCTACCTGCGCCTCACCGCCGTCCCGAACGAGCGCAACACGGTCGACCTGATGTGGTCGACGCGCCACCTCGACGGCGAGTCGAACTTCGGCGGGCGCGTGGGGCGCGACGGCGGGATCTCGCAGACGTACAACATCAACACGCTGCAGCTCCGCCATCGCTGGCTCCCGACGGCCAATCTCGTCAACGAGGCGTCGGTGCAGTACGTCGGCTGGAAGCATCGCGAGGCGCCGCTCGTCCCCGGTGCACAGCGCAGCTATCCGGGCTTCGTCTTCGGCACCGCCACCTTCCCGCTCTTCCTCGACGAGGACCACTACCGGTTCGTGAACCGCGCCACCTACACCGTGGCCGACTGGGGCGGATCGCATCTCTTCAAGGGGGGCGTGGAGCTGGCGCGCGTGAACGGCGCGCAGTTCTCGCCCAACAACCGCGACGCACCATCGTGGGGCTCTACCTCAACGACGAGTGGCGGCCGGCCTCGCGCCTCACCGTGAACCTCGGCCTGCGCTGGGATGCGGAGCTGAACACGCTCTCCAACGACTTCGTGAATCCGTGGGCGTCGGACGCCACGCTGCGCGGGATCCCGTCGCTCGCGCGCTGGCTGAACACCGGGAACCGCCGCAACGACCTGAACAACTTCTCGCCGCGCCTCTCGTTCTCATGGGATCCCACGGGCGGCAACCGCACCTTCGTGCGCGGCGGCTACGCCATCATGTACGACCGCGTGACGAGCTTCATCGGCTTCCAGGAGCGGCTCGGGGCGTCGTGGCGCACCTACAACTTCGTGAACCCGGGGACGACCGACGTCGAGGTGCTCCGGCAGCGCGTGCGGCAGGGCGTGGCGGTGACGCCAAGCCCGGTGCTCGTGAAGGACCTCATGCGCACCCCCGAGAACCGGCAGTGGTCGATCGGCGTCGGCCACCAGCTCACCCCCGAGTGGGCGCTGAACGTCGACTGGATCCAGCAGGACATCCGCAACCTCTACGTGCGCGTGAACCCGAACTTCTTCGACCGGGTGCGCAACGCACGCGCGCTCACGCCGGCCTTCGGCGACATCGTGCTCTGGGACGACTTCGGTCGCGCGAAGTTCCGCGCGCTCATCTCGCAGCTCACCTACGCGAAGGGGCAGCGGCGTGCCTCGATCGCGTGGACGCTCAGCTACAACAACTCCGACTTCGACGGCAACCTGGCCGCGATCTTCCCGCAGCGCGCGAGCTACCAGCTGCAGCGCGCGGCGGGCGACGAGCGGCATCGCGTCCTCGTCTCCACCATCCAGCCGCTCCCGTGGCGCTTCCTCCTCTCGTCGATCGTGACCGTCGCGAGCCCGCGCGCGGTGGCGGTGACCGACGGACGCGACCTCAACCTCAACAACGTCTTCGTCGACGACTTCATCGAGGTCTTCAACCTCCTCAACAGCAACAACTGGAGCACCTTCGGCGCCGCCGCCCGCCAGGCGAATGGCAACGCGATCGCGAGCTTCATGCAGCCCACCAACGTCTTCGCGGCGCGTCAGGCGCAGCTGGGGGTAAGGGCGGAGTTCTGAGGGTCGGGTGCGCGTGGGTGGATCGGCGCATTGCCTCTTGCTGATGAACTGCTGGGCGCTGCGCGCCGAGTCTTGGAGTTTCGGAGTTCGGGAGTACCGCGGTGTCACTGCGGTACCTGGCAGTCCTCCTGAACTCCCAAACTCCAAGACTCGGCGCGCAGCGCCCAGCAGTTCAGCAGCAAGAGGCAATGCGCCGATCCAGCCCGCGCACCCACGCGATCACCGCGATCCGCGTGGCCCACCCGCGTCGGCGGTGAAGCGGAGGCGGCCGTCGGAGAGCGTGCGCCAGAAGGTGATGTAGGCGGTCGCGAAGGGCGGCGCGCCGGCGGCGGTCGTGTCGCGGAGCTCGGCCTCGCCCACCGTCACCCCGATGCCGCCGGCGCCACGCGCGTAGACGGGCCACCAGCGCCAGGCGAGCGACGCGGCGCCGCTGGCCACGAGGCTCGTGCGCACGCCGCGCGGGCCGCGGGCGATGGGGGCGAGCTCGCTCGTGAGCAGCGCAGCATCGGCTGCGGCCCACGCGGCGAAGGCGTCGCCGACGGGGATGCGCGTCGCCAGCGCGGCGAAGGCGCGATCGGCGCGGGCGTAGGGATCGCGATCGTCGAGCGCGGCGACCGGGAGTCGCCACGCGATCGCGGCGCTGTCGGCCACGCGCCACGCCCGCGCCGACGGCGCACCGGTGACGGCCAGCACCTCGAGACGCCAGCGTCCGTCGTCACGGTCGCGCGCCCATGCGGCGGTGAGGCGTCCCGTGGCCATCGCCGCATCCGACTCGGCGGGGCGGAGCGCGGTCGTCGCCGCCAGCAGCACGAGGGTGCCATCGCGCGCGCACTCGGCCTGCACCACGTCCCAGTGCAGCTGCAGCGATGACGGTGCCTGCGCCGCGAGTGCCGCGAGGATCGCGCGCCGCCCGCGGATCACCGGCGCCCCCGGCCAGACGAGGATCGCCGAATCACCGAGGTGCGCGGCGAGCGCATCGACGAGACCGCGCAGCGCGGCACGCTGCGAGGCGGTGCGATTGAGCGCCAGGAGCGCGACCGCGCTGCTGTCGCGACAGGGGAGCGGCTGCGCGCGCGCCGTGTCGAGGCCGAGGAGCGCGAGTGCCGCGACGGCGAGCACACGGCGCGCGCCGCGCAGCCGCATCGGCGCGGGGGGCATGCCGACGCCGCGCATGGCGGCGCGCCACGCGACCACGCGCGTCACGCGGCCGCGCGCACGAGCCGGTCGCGGATCCCGTCCCACGCCGCCGATGCCGGCACCTGCTCGATGAGGACCATCGCCACCTCCCGCGCATCCAGCTCGTGGAGCGTCGCGTAGAGCACGCGTGCATAGGCTGCGGGGTCGTCGGGCATCGCGTGCACCGTCACCGCCCCCGGATCGAGCGGGATGGCGGTGATCGCCAGCACGCCCACCGCGTCACCATGCAATGCCCGCGCCTCGTCGAGCGCAACCGTCATCGCGCTCACGTCGCCGGCGCCGACGAGGCGCACCGTCGCCCGCGGGGCGTAGTGCTTGCGGAGCATGCCGGGCGCCGCCAGCGGCGTGACGACGTCATCGGCGCGATCCATGCCACTTGCAGCGCCCGCACGTGCCGAGTCGCGGTGGGCGTCATTCGCGTGATCCGCCTCGCGCGCGCCGAACTCGCCCGTCGCGCTCGCCAGCGCGGCGAGCGAGGGATGCAGCGCCACCGTCATCCCCAACTCGGTCTCGAGCGCGTCGCGCGCGACCCCGCCCGGGCGCAGGAGCACGGGAACGTCGCCGCTCACGTCGACCACCGTGCTCTCGATCCCCACGTCGCACGGGCCGCCGTCGAGCACGAGCACGTCGGCGTCGCCGAGCGACGCGATGACG